>NZ_JBQERN010000005.1:0-185987 GCF_056535105.1 Ruegeria sp. O5
CTCAGCATTGGGCTGGAAAAGCCCTGTCGCATTCGAAAGGAAAGTGGCTTAAACGAGCACTTGGGGCGGCAAAAAAACGGGACAGGTCCAAGGCGAGATGAAGAAAAAAACTTCGAGCATGCAGAGCCTTGCAGGCGTTCAGCAAAGAAGTCCGTTGGGAACGTCACGTTTTGCGCACTTGCCGACGTCGCAATGATCGACGACACTAAAAAAACGGATAAGATCCAATGTCTAAAGAATATTTGCATTTTGCTTCTTCAGGTTCCCCGTATTCAGAGAATTGGAATGTACTGATATTTACAACGTCAAAGGCCCGCTTTTATCAGTTAGTACTATCCACGCGCTCAACTTCTAGAATATACCCTCGTGATGATCCGGTGCCGTTTGCATCGTCCCAATACGGTGAAGGCTGATGAACGTAATTGTGGAACCGAACGACGTCCGAGTTCCCGCCATGATTGTTTGGCTGGCCTTCTGACCAGTTCGAAAACGTAACCGGTTCGCCGCTGACCAGCGCCCACCCACCGTCTGGCTCAATAGCACCTTCCTCCTGATATGTGCCGATCCAAGGTCCGAAAGCTTGCCCATCCTGATGCATATCCCACAAGCGCTCATCGTTCTTAATGAGTTCGAAAACAAAACTGTTCTCAGCTTCGGATGTAATGGAAGCTAAATAGCCACCCCTCTCTTTGGCATCTGCAACAGCTGACTGCCAGGAACTGCCCCATGTCAAAATTGCATAATAGGAATGTTCATTCCATTCGCCTGATGCAACTACGTCAGACATCTTAGGCAGTGGAGGTGCATCCAGGTTGCTTTCAGACGTCCACGGCGGCGATCCACCAGAAAGCGTTGTAGTGCTGTCACGAGCAGTAAGAACATACACAAGACCCAAGCAGGCGGCAGCGAAAAAGGCACCTCCCGCGGCCAGAATGCGCGGCTTATTTTCTTTACGCACACTGACATCTTGGACGCCTTCAACGTTGTAAGCGCGCACCGGACGATCAATGTTCCTTAATCGCTTGGTTCCCATGGCACGGAATCCAAGGGATAGCTTGCCTTGTATCTGGTCGTGTACCTCGCCAGACAAGCAGATTCCACCAGGTTCAGCGAGGCTTTCTAGTCGAGCGGCCACATTTACGCTGTCACCTAAAAGATCACCATCTTGAAGGATCACGTCTCCGACATTTATCCCGATGCGAAACTGAACTTGAGAAGACGACGGAACCGAGAGGTTGCGTGTCCGTATTGCTTCCTGAATTTCAACGGCACATCGCACCGCTTCGACAGAGCTCGCAAATTCAGCAATAATGCTGTCACCTGCGGTGTTGGCAATCCGACCACCAAAATTCTCAATAAGCGCATCAGTCACTGATCGATGCTCTAAGAGCATCTTAGCAGTGCCTTCTTCATCGATGCTGGTAAGACGACTATATCCGGCAACGTCGGCAGCCAGTATTCGCTGCAAGACGTCTTGCAATCTTGTTAGAACTCGCTTGCGTTTCGTTATCTTGCGGCAAAATTCATCATCTTCTGATGCAATGGTAAGAGTGTTACGTTCGCGACTAACGCTTACCAAAAAATACCGAGACCAAATCGAAAATCTAGCGCTTTCTCATTTCCAACTCCCGCGGTTTTCCAATGATCAGGCGTTCGTGTAGCTTATTTGCTTCGAGGTGAGTGCCAGCTACATCCGCAGACCACCAGCTCGCCGTACGCTCAATTTTGCCACCGCAGCGAAAGTCTGGTCTGGTGAAGCTATGCCGCAGCGCTTGACCGATCCTCCGATCCGCCGCATGCCACCCCATCGTCAGTTCGATGACGTGCCACTGTACCACGTATCCGGGGATATTAAAAAAATACCGAATATTGGTATATGTGATATCTAGGAGGCAAACATGGCAAAGAACACTTCGATGTCCCTTGGGGACCATTTTGCCGGTTTCATCGACACTCAGGTCAGCAACGGACGCTACGGCTCGGCAAGCGATGTCGTACGGGCAGGCCTAAGGCTTCTCGAGGAGCATGAAGCCAGAATCCAGGCGCTGAAGGACGCATTGATCGTTGGTGAAAACTCGGGTGAACCACGTGCCTTTGACCGCGAGGCGTTTCAGGAACGCATGCGCCAGAAGAACAGCACCTGATATCTCAAAAATATGTGCTTTCACCGATGGCGGAAGCTGATCTCGAAGGGATTTGAATTTACACGGCGCAAGAATGGTCACGCGAACGAGCCGAGGTGTATTCCAACGACATCATCGACGCGTTTGAAGATATCGCGGCGGGGAAGAAGGCGGGCAGACCATCTTTAGTCCGCGAGGGATATCTCAAGACATTGATCGGTAGGCATGCGATTTACTATCAAATTCGAGGCGAGTTGATCGCGATCATCAGAATACTGCATCAAAGTATGGATATGGAACAGCACTTGTAGTCTCGGCGAATGGCAGAAATGCGGGCTGCACACACAGCATTTGATCGCATTGTCCAAGGTATCCTTCGAGCCGGAGCGAAGGCCGGATTTGACTATGGCCAATTTAATGCTGCGAAGCCGAGAACGACGACATTGAGCCCAAAGTCTCAGATGCCGCGCTTCGTACGAATGTTTGCTAGGTATTTCGACGAGGTGTAAGCCCTGTGATTTGGATAGCAGTTTCGTTGGCTCCATTTACGGCCGCACTTTTGGAGCGGCTATTCCGAGACCTCGTGGGTGGCAAAGGCATCCGCATAGTCAGGATGCCAGCGCGACAGCGCGGGCCGGTTATGGACAATATCACCCAGGGCCCATTCGACGCGTTTCCTGTCGCGGGCTTCTGAGACATCGTTGTCGGGGCAGAGAATATAGAAATCTCCGTTCGACATGCGCTTCAGCAGATAGTCGATGGCCTCGACGCTTGACCATGCCGCCGCGGGCTTTTCGGGCATGAACTTCTGGATCATGCCCGTATAGGTAAAGCCGGGCACAAACAAATGGACGCTGATTTCGGCACCCGCCTCGCGCAGCTCGTGGGCCAGCATCTCGGTCATGACCTTCACAGCGGCCTTGCTGGTGTTATAGGCGGCGTTACCGGGTGGCGTGGTGATCCCCTGTTTCGAGCCTGTGTTGATAACCACGGCAGGGCGTGCTGCGGCGATCATCCGCGGCAGGAAGGCGTGCACTCCGCTCATGACGCCAAACAGATTGACCTCTATCAGTTTCCGCCAGTTCTCACTGTTTTCCCAACTGCCGGTCGGCAGCGCAATCCCGGCATTGTTCATCAAAACAGCCACCTCTCCGAGTTCAAAGACCTGATCGGCGAGATCCGTCATGGCTGCGGCGTTGGTCACGTCCGCGGGGATCGCCCGAACCGTCTGGGACGTATCCGCCAGTTCGATCAAATCCGCCTCGGCCTTGTCCAGCGCCTCTCCCGGAAGATCGACCAGCACAACAACCAGACCCGCCTGCAGGAACCGTTTGGCCGCAGCGAGACCCACGCCGCTTGCCGCCCCGGTGACAACGGCCAGGCCGCCTTTTTCGACTGCTTTTTGGTACATTTTTTTCCTCTCATGATGACGGGTCACGTCGTGTTTCAGGGCGCCATCTTTTGTTTAATGCCCCCGATGAACGCCGCATCGTCCTGTTGTTTGCGGGCATCCAGCAAAGCCTCGGCATCAGGTCCTGCGCGATACCGTAAACGGTCGCTGCTATCGTTGGCCGCGTCCCAAATCACCTCAGCAACCGTCTCTGGCGCAGAAGGGTTCGATGCGAGTCTGCCGAACAGGCGCCCCATGGCTTCGGCCATCGGCGTGTAGCCTGACAGATTTTCATCCATCGCAAAATCGAACGAGCTGCCGCCGAAATTCGTCTGGATCATGCCAGGCTGAACAATACGCACCCGTATGCCCAACGGTTCCAACTCGTAGTGCAGGGCTTCGGACAGACCTTCCACCGCAAACTTGGTGCCGTGATAAAGCGCACCCAGTGGGAAGGTGATCTGCCCACCGATGGACGAGATATTGATCACCGTGCCGGAACGGTTTTGACGAAAGTGCGGAAGCACCGCTTTGGTCACCTCTATCAAGCCGATAACGTTGGTGTCGAACTGGCGTCGGATGCGGTCCATCGTAAAGGCTTCGAGCGCGCCATAGGCCCCATAGCCTGCATTGTTCAGCAAAACGTCGATCTGTCCAAAGCGATCGATGCCCTCTGCCACGGCCGTCGCGATTGATTTGGCATCCGTCACGTCCAGCCGCGCCAGGTGGACGTTCTCCAAATTGGCAAGATCCAAGCCGCTGGCAGGGGTCCGCATCGTGGCAACGACGTTCCATCCCCTGGCCTGAAAATACCCGGCCGTTGCCGCGCCGATACCAGACGACGCGCCGGTAATTAGAATGGTCTTCATATCATCGATCCCCTGGTGCCTATAAGCACAATACTCAAGAAATCTGCGTGACTCTTTTTCTATACTCCAAAATTTTTGCACAATTCTCTGGAAACGGAATTTTTTTAAGAAGTAAGTCTGCGTCCATGCAAAAGGAGGGCAAAGGCCTTATCAGAAGAACTTTGCTTGAGCGGGGCAGGGCGGTTGCGCAGCTTTTGCCCATGACCAATCCTGCCTCTTTCAAGTATTTCAAATCCAGTCCCGAGATCATCCGCCTCGCAGTGATGCTGTACATCCGTTTCCCGCTCTCGCTTCGGAATGTCGAAGACATGTTGCACGAGCGAGGCATCGACGTGAGCCACGAAACTGTCCGGTATTGGTGGAACAGGTTTGGCCCAGTGTTTGCTGCTGAAATTCGAAGAATGCGTGTTAAGCAATTGAGAGCATACTGCAAATGGAAGTGGCGCGTAGACGAAGTTTTCGTGAAGGTGAATGGCAAGCGGCATTACCTTTGGCGGGCTGTGGATCATGACGGCGAGGTGCCGGAGGCCGTTGTTGCCAAACGCAGAAACAAAGCTGCAGCGCTGAAATTCCTCAAGAAATTGATGAAGCGACATGGTAAGGCGGAAACCGTCGCCACGGGTCGCTTCGCATCGTACCGGGCCGCTCTCAGAAAGCTTGGCTCTACCGAAAAACAAAGGACGGGTAGGTGGCTCAACAACCGCGTCGAGAATTCGCACCTGCCGTTTCGACGACGCGAACGCGCGATGCAGCGTTTCAGGCGAATGCGAAGTTTGCAGAAATTCGCCTCCGTCCATTCCTCTGTCTACAATCACTTCAACCAGGAAAGATCGCTAGCCAGTCGAGACAACTTCAAGTTGACACGCACCGCCGCTCTCGCCGAGTGGCGTCAGCTTTGTTCTGGATAGGTTCGTGGTTTCTGCGGCAAACTGAGACTGGTTCGAATTCGTCTGACAGCACCGCCACCCATACCGTCTTTGTTCAGCGTTTTTTGCAGAGAATTGAACTGCCGTTCCGGTCGGGTGTCGACAGCTTCCTTATCAGAAAAGTCGTGATGTCCGTTGCGGCCCAGTCAGCGACCCAGTCGCTGCGCAGGTCAGGTAAGTTGGCCTGACTTCACCCTCAGCAAAACACATGGTCAGTGAAAACACACAGAAATTGCAAATAAGTTATATTGCGCCTAGAGCTTTTGCCGGAGGCACGCATGAAACTGACATCCTATTCCAACTATGCGCTGCGATCTTTGCAACTGGCTGCGCTCAAGGCCCCAGATCGCATTCGCGTTGACGATGTCGTGCGGGTGCACGGCCTTGCCCGGCCGCATATTGTAAAAATCGTGCACGAGTTGGGTCGGGCCGGGTATCTGGAAACAGCACGCGGCAGAGGCGGTGGTTTCCGGTTGGCTAAACCCGCGGAACAGATAAAGATCGGCGATGTAATTCGCCTGACCGAAGGGCCCCTGGATGTGGTCGAATGCTTTAACCCTGAAAAAAACACCTGCCCTCTGATCGGTATATGTAAATTGTCCCAAGCGATCCAAAAAGCGACCGGGGCATTCATGGCTGTGCTTGATGATCTGACGCTGGCTGACATTGCCTCAAACAGAAACGAGTTGTTAAACCGTATCGCGCCGATTGAGGAGGGCATCGTGGCACCTATGCGCAACGCAAGATGACAATCCTAGATTGGACTGAGCGATTTCACGGGACTAGTCGCCTTCCGAAAGCTGTGCGTGAAAGGTTGCGTACAGCGGCCCGTATCGTGCGGTGCCCAAAAGGCGCTCAGGTATTCGGCCCTGACAACGTTCCCGACAGCCTATTGTTCTTGTACGACGGACGGATTCGCGTTTCTCAAAGTTCGGATTCGGGCCGCGAGATCGTGCTCTATCGGGTCGAGGCGGGGGAAAGCTGTGTACTGACGACGGCCTGTATGCTGGCAGAAGAAGCATATAACGCTGAAGGTATTGCCGAAACCGACGTAACGGCGGTGACGTTGCCGAAACATGCCTTTGACCGTTTGATCTCGGAAGAAGACGCATTTCGCGAGTTTGTATTCGAGGCCTACTCGCGCCGACTGATTGATCTGTTGCGGGTGGTCGATGACGTGGCATTCGGGCACCTGGATATTCGCCTGGCTGAACGTCTTCTGGTTCTGGCCGGGGGGCGGGAAGACATTCAGGCAACGCATCAGCAACTTGCCAGCGAACTGGGCACCGCGCGTGAAGTTGTCTCGCGGATTTTGCAGGACTTTCAAAAGCGCGAGATGATTACCCAATCGCGGGGGCGCATTACGATAACCGACAAGGCGGCATTGGAACGCTTGGCGCAAAGCACTTGACCATTTCGGGAAATTTTCCGGTTTCGTGACTTTGTCACTGAAGTCAGGATTTCAAAGTTATATTTACTCTTCAACTTTTCAAGCCGCCAAGGTGATTGCAGGTCTGACGTGAAGGCCGGATATGGGCTGGCAGAAACGGAGGAGACGAAGATGAATGAGCGCAAACCCGCCCGGACGTTCGGCGGCATTGCCATTGCGCTGCTAGTTGCTGCTTTGGTCGGCGCGGCTGGCAGTTACATCTTTCTGATGTCCGGGCCCGGGCATCGCCAGGGCATGGCCGGTGAACGGGCAGAGCATCGTCACGGTGCAGATGGGCAAGGCCACGACGAGGTCAACATGCCGGGGCTGCGGGGCGAGAACGCGACGCTCGAGGAAAGCGCCGAGCTGGCTGTGATGTTCCGCAATTTCGATACGATCACACGCGAGGTTGAAAACCTTCCTAACGGTATTCGCACTGTCACACGATCTTCCGACCCGGATGTCATGGATGCTCTGATCTCCCATGTTGCCGGGATGATCGATCGGGTGGGCCGCAAGGATGATCCAATGATCATTATTCAGAGTCCGACCCTCGACATATTTTTTGACCATGGCGACAAGATCACCTCAGACATCGAAGTGACATCCGAAGGAATCGTAGTGGTGCAAACATCCGACGATCCGGAAATAGCCAAAGCCATGCATATCCATGCGGCCGAAGTGAGCGCGATGGCGGATCGCGGCATGGACGCCGTCCACGAAATGATGATGACACGCGGCGGAAACGGGTAACGGATCCGCGCCAGTTAGGAGGCAAGATCATGAATGATCAGAAGTCTATCGAGAGACACAACCAAAAGATGGCCGACGCGATAGCGACGCCGATTGACAGCTACCCGGTGGATCTGAGCGTGAAGCCCGATGTCCAGGGTTTTTACGACGAGGCGACCGCGACAATCAGTTATATCGTTGCAGATCCGACCTCGAATGCCTGTGCGATTATCGACAGTGTCATGGACATCGATTATGCCGCTGGCCGCATTACGTTTGGCCATGCCGACATGCTGATTGCCGAGGTTGAAAAGAGGGGGCTCAAGCTGGAATGGATCATTGAGACCCACGCCCATGCCGACCACCTGTCAGCCGCGCCTTACATTCAGCAAAAGCTGGGCGGTAAGATCGGCATCGGTGAAAACATCAAGATCGTGCAAGACGTGTTTGGCAAAATCTTCAATGAAGGCACCGAATTTCAGCGGGATGGCAGCCAGTTTGATGCCCTGTTCGTCGATGGCATGACCTATAAGATCGGCAACATGACCGCCTTTACCATGCATACACCGGGCCACACACCCGCCTGCATGGTGCATGTTGTCGGGGATGCAGCCTTTGTGGGCGACACGTTGTTCATGCCTGACGGTGGCTCCGCGCGGGCCGATTTCCCCGGTGGCGACGCGGGGACATTATTTGACTCGATCCACAAGGTGCTCAGCCTGCCGGACGAAACCCGGCTGTTCATGTGTCACGATTATGGTCCCAACGGGCGAGACATCCAGTGGGAAACCACGGTGGCCGAGGAGAAGGCCCACAACATTCACGTGGGCGGTGGCAAGACTAGGGACGAGTTCATCAAGATGCGGTCCGAGCGCGACGCGACGCTGGCGATGCCGACGCTGATCGTACCCTCTATTCAGGTCAACATCCGGGCGGGCGGCATTCCAACGGACCAGGATGGGAACCAGATGCTCAAAGTCCCAGTCAACAAGCTCTGAACGCAAGAGGCACCCATGGACATCAGAAAGATATCAGGCGCAGTTTCGGTGTCGCCGCAGGTTACGCCAGGTGACATAGAGGCCATAAAAGGCGCGGGCTTTCGTGCCATCATTTGCAACCGCCCCGATGGCGAAGGTGCCGATCAGCCGACATTCGAGGAGATCGAGGTAGCAGCAGAGAAACTGGGTCTCGAGGTACGCTATGTTCCAGTGCAAACCGGGATCGTCAGGGACGAAGACGCCGATGCCTTTGGCCGCGCGCTGACCGAGTTGCCGGGTCCGGTTCTGGCCTATTGCCGGACCGGCACGCGCTCGGCCACTTTGTGGTCGCTGAACGAGGCGGCGCACAAGCGTCCGGTGTCCGAGATTCTGTCAGCCACAAAGGTAGCCGGTTATGACATGAGCGGCGTTGCCCGCCGCATTGCCAATGGTGGGAAAACGCCGACCGACACGGGCGACGCATCCTTCGACGTGGTTATCGTGGGCGGTGGGGCAGGCGGTATCGCCACTGCGGCCAGCCTGCACGCGCGCAAATCCGACCTGTCCATTGCCATAATTGATCCGTCTGACGTACATTATTATCAGCCCGGCTGGACTTTGGTGGGCGGGGGTGTCTTCTCAGCAGAACAGACCGCCAAGACGATGGGGTCGCTGATCCCGCGCGGGGTGAAGTGGATCAAGGCGGCAGTTGCGGCCTTCGAGCCGCAGAACAATGCCGTAATTCTGGATGGCTGTCGCGTGGTGAAATACGACCGTCTTGTCGTATCTCCGGGGCTCAAGCTGGACTGGGGCGCGGTCGAAGGGCTGGAAGAAACCTTGGGCCGCAACGGGGTGACTTCGAACTACCGTTATGATCTGGCGCCGTACACATGGCAGCTTGTCGAAGGGCTTAAGGAAGGCCGGGCGCTGTTCACACAGCCGCCAATGCCGATCAAATGCGCGGGTGCGCCACAAAAAGCGTTGTACCTGTCGGGCGATGCGTGGTTCCGGCGAGGCGTTCTGAAGGATATCGACATCCAGTTCATGAACGCGGGCGGCGTGCTGTTCGGGGTCAAGGACTATGTCCCGGCGCTAATGGAATATGTCACAAAATACGACGCCTCGTTGAATTTCTTTCACAATCTGGTGTCGGTAGATGGGACGGCAAAAAAAGCGACCTTTAAGGTCGCAGTGCCCGACACCGAGCCCGAGTTGGTCACGGTCGAGTTTGACATGATGCATGTCTGCCCACCACAGGTCGCGCCGGACTTTATTCGCGTGTCGCCGCTGGCGGATGCTGCGGGCTGGGTCGATGTTGATCAGGCGACACTGCGCCACAAGAGTTTCGACAATATCTGGTCGCTGGGTGACGTGATGAACGCGCCCAACGCCAAAACCGCTGCGGCGGCGCGTAAACAGGCACCGACCGTGGCCGATAATATCGTGGCAGACATTCAGGGCCGCGGCCCAGTTGCCGCCTATGACGGCTACGGTTCGTGCCCGTTGACGGTCGAGCGCGGCAAGATCGTTCTGGCCGAGTTTGCCTATGGTGGGGTGATGACACCCAGCTTCCCGAAACTCCTGATCGACGGAACCCAACCCAGCCGGTTGGCGTGGCTGTTGAAAGAGAAGCTGCTGCCACCGATTTACTGGTCCGCGATGCTGAAGGGCAAAGAGTGGTTGGCCAAGCCCGAACCACTGGAGGTGGCGACCGATTAACTCCTTTCGAAACTGACACCGGAAGAACCGGTGTCAGTTCTGGCCTGTCCCGCCTCCGCCAAATGTGCAACGGGCCGCCGCTTTCTCAGGACGTGAACCCATGCAGAGCCTTTTACGTTTCCTTCCTATTCTTGACTGGGGTCGCCAGTATAGCCGTGCGTCGCTGTCGAATGATCTGATCGCGGCTGTGATCGTCACGATCATGCTGATCCCACAGTCCTTGGCCTATGCCTTGCTGGCAGGGCTGCCGCCCGAGGCCGGGATCTATGCTTCGATATTGCCGATCATCCTTTATGCGGTTTTTGGCACCAGTCGGGCGTTGGCGGTGGGGCCTGTCGCGGTAGTGTCACTGCTGACAGCCAGCGCTGTGGGGCAGGTGGCCGAGCAGGGCACGGCCGGATACATGGTGGCGGCGCTGACGCTGGCTTTCCTGTCGGGTGGGTTTCTGGTGCTGCTGGGCGTTTTCCGACTGGGCTTTCTGGCCAATTTCCTCAGCCATCCTGTCATCGCAGGTTTCATTACCGCATCGGGCATCCTGATCGCGACCAGCCAGTTAAAGCACATTCTGGGTGTCAGCGCCCATGGGCATACTCTGCCAGGGATGCTGGGCTCAATCTTCGAAAACCTCGGGCAAACCAATTGGCTGACGGTAATCATCGGCGTGCTGGCCACTGCGTTCCTGTTTTGGGTGCGCAAGAACCTCAAGCCCGCGTTGCGGCGCATGGGGGTGCCGCCCCTGCTGGCTGACGTGCTGACCAAGGCTGGACCAGTTGCCGCCGTGGTGGTGACCACGGTTGTCGTCTGGGGCTTCGGGCTGGATGCGCAGGGCGTCAAGATCGTCGGCGAAGTGCCTCAGAACCTGCCGCCGCTGACTTTGCCGGGGCTGTCCCCGGACCTCATCGGTGCATTGCTGGTGCCAGCGATCCTGATCTCGATCATCGGTTTCGTCGAAAGCATCTCGGTTGCGCAGACGCTGGCTGCCAAGAAACGCCAGCGCGTGGACCCCGATCAGGAGTTGATCGGTCTGGGCGCAGCCAACCTGGGCGCGGCATTTACCGGCGGCTTTCCGGTCACCGGTGGGTTCTCACGCTCGGTCGTGAACTTCGATGCGGGGGCGGAAACCCCGGCGGCAGGCATCTATACCGCTGGTGGTCTGGCGATCGCCGCACTGTTCCTGACACCGCTGGTGTACTTTTTGCCCAAGGCCACGCTGGCCGCGACGATCATTGTTGCGGTGCTGAGCCTTGTGGACCTGTCAATCCTGAAAAAGACCTGGGGATATTCGCGCGCCGATTTTACAGCGGTGGCCGCCACCATCGTCCTGACTTTGTTGGCCGGGGTCGAAACCGGCGTGGCCAGCGGCGTGGCAATTTCGATCCTTCTGCATCTCTACAAAACCTCGCGCCCACATGTGGCCGAGGTCGGGCTTGTGCCGGGTACGCAACACTTCCGCAACATCAATCGCCACAAGGTCGACAACGAGCCGTCACTGGTGACGCTGCGGGTGGATGAAAGCCTGTATTTCGTGAACGCCCGTTTCCTCGAAGACCTGATTCAGGCGCGTGTGACCGAGGGCTGCGAAATCCGCAACGTGGTTTTGATGTTCTCAGCGGTGAACGAAGTCGACTTTTCGGCCCTCGAAAGCCTTGAGGCCATCAACCACCGCCTGCGTGACATGGGCGTTGGTCTGCACCTGTCCGAAGTCAAAGGCCCCGTCATGGACCGCTTGAAACAATCGCATTTCCTCGACGACCTCAACGGGCAGATCTTTCTGGCCCAGTACGACGCTTGGCAGCGGTTGACCGCGCCGGAGAGGGTGAGAACGGCGGCAGAGTAACAGGAGCCGCCGCATTCAGATAAGCGCCCCTTGGGTTATGCTGATCGTGTTGCAGATCACCTCAGCGCATAACAAAGGGGTTCGACATCGGTTTGTCCGATGTATTCAGCCAAACGGTCTTGGTCCGCGTGTAATCGTGAATGGCCTCTATTCCCGCTTCCCTGCCATAACCGGATTGGTTGAAGCCGCCAAAGGGCGCGATGGGTGAGACCGCGCGGTAGGTGTTGATCCAGCAGATGCCCGATTTCAGGCGGGATGAAACACGGTGAGCACGGGCGACATTTTCGGTGAAGATACCCGAGCCAAGCCCGAACGGTGTGTCATTGGCCAGTGCGATTGCCTCTTCCTCGGTGTCGAAGGGCAACAATGACATGACGGGGCCGAACATTTCGACTTTCAGGGTCTCTGTCTCGGCACTGGCGCATTCCACCAGCGTTGGGGCCATGAAATGACCTGACCGATCCAGTGGCGCGCCCCCGAAACGAATACGGGCACCCTGTTCCCTGGCCTTGGCCAGTGTCGCCTGAATTCTAACAATCTGGGCATTGGTGCACAGCGGGCCAATATGGGTTTCAGGTTCCAATGGATCGCCGATGACTATACCCGTCATCTTTTCTTCGATTTTGGCGATAAGAGATTCCATAAGAGGACGATGGATCAGCCCGCGCGATCCTGCGACGCAGCTTTGACCTGAGGCGCCGAAATTGCCCGCGATCAGTCCGTTGGCCGCACCATCCAGATTGGCATCATCGAATACTATGATCGGGGATTTTCCACCCAATTCCAACGTGGTTACGGCAAAGTTCTCAGCCGAGTTGCGCACCACATGACGCGCCGTTTCCGGGCCGCCAGTGAATGCGATCCGGTCTACGTCAGGATGTCGGGTGAGAGGGATCGCACAGTTTTCTGCGTCCCCAGTAATGACGGAAACGACGCCGGGTGGGAATCCCGCTTTGTCGATCAAGCGGGCAAATTCCAGCATTGGGGCGGGCGCAATCTCTGACGCCTTCAGCACAACCGAGCACCCCGCGGCCAGAGCTGGCCCAAGCTTGGTAGCCGTGAGAAACATCTGCGCGTTCCAGGGGACAATTGCGACCACCACGCCAATGGGCTCGCGCCGCGTAAAGACATGCATGTCCGGTTTGTCGATCGGCAGGACCGCGCCTTCGATTTTGTCCGCCAACCCCGCATAGTAGCGGTAATAATCGCCGACATATGCCGTTTGGGTCGCGGTTTCCGCCAGTAGCTTACCACTGTCCTTTGTCTCGATCTCGCCAAGGCGTCGTGCGTTCTGTTCGATCAGGTCTGCAAGCTGGAACAACAGTTTGCCACGTGCAGTTTGCGTCATGTCCCGCCACGCCGGATCATCAAGTGACCGGCGCGCTGCAGAAACGGCGCGCTCTACGTCTTCGGCTGCGGCACAGGCGAAACTGGCCCATTCCTCGCCCGTTGCCGGATTCAACGAGGCCATCACTTGCCCACGTGCGCCTTCGGTCCAAGCGCCGTCGATAAATAGCTGGTAATGTGGCTTCTGGTGCATTGCGGCCCCTCACTGAAACTTTGGCATTACATCATCAATGAAACGGGCAAGCGATGCGCGTTTGCGTTCGAAGTTCATGCCGCTGTCGATCCAAAACGAGTATTCATCAAATCCAAGGTCTTCATAGCGTTTCAGGCGTTCTGTTACCCCGTCCGCCGTGCCGATTGTCAGATCGCGCGCCAGATTTTCGGGTGCCATCACTGCGTTGGCTGCCATTTCTTCTTCGGTTAGCGCCTGAATCAATCCCTGTCGGACTGGTCGCTTGTTTTGGAACCACGCGCCGAAATAGTTGTAAAACCGGGACAAATCCCGCGCTGCCTGATCCAGTTCAGTGTCATCGCGCCCGACATAGGTGTGGTGAAGCAGCATGATCTTGGGGCGCGCTCCGCCGTGATTGGCGCAGGCGGTCTCAAAACGGGTCATCAGTGTCTCAATTTCTTCGATACCTTGCCACAGCGGGGTGACCTGAATGTTGAACCCGTTCTGAACGCCGAACTCGTGGCTGTTCGGATCCCGCGCGGCAATCCAGATGGGCGGCCCGTCGGGTTGCACCGGCTTTGGGGCCGAACTGGTGGCGGGAAACTGAAAGAACTCTCCGTCATGCGCGCAGTCGCCTTCCCACAATTTGGGCAGCAGAGGAGCGATCTCTCGCATTCGCTGACCGGCGGTCCATGCGTCCAGACCGGGCATAAGCCGCTCGTATTCATAAGAGTAGGCCCCGCGCGCTATGCCCAGCTCGATCCGGCCTCCGGTCATGATATCCGCTGCGGCTGCTTCGCCCGCCAGTTTGATCGGATGCCAGAACGGCGCGATCACAGTGCCGGTGCCAAGGCGCACGTTTTTGGTATGATGCGCGATATCCACCAGCGACATCAGCGGGTTGGGTGCGATGGTGAAATCCATCCCGTGATGTTCGCCAGTCCAGACCGCACGCATCCCTGCCTGATCAGCCATCTTGCACAGCTCGATGAACTCTTCATACAATTTCTCATGCGGCTCTTCGGGGCCCAGCCGTTCCATATGGGCAAAAAGGGAAAACTCCATTCGTCAGGTCCTTTCCGACAGGCTGTGCACATCGCCCCGCTGGGCGTCACCCAGATAAAGCGAGAAATTGCGGGTTCGGCTTTCCAGCGCAAAACGAGCCATCATGGTCGCGATGGGTGCTGACGCGTATGGCAGGGTCGCCAGGTCTTTGATTGCGATTGCCTGAAAAGTGCCATGCCGGGGCAGGGACGGCGCAGACGCAAGAATGTAAACATGATGCGTGTTGGCATCGTCATAGACGGAATACGCAACCCCAAGGCGTGCATCGACACCTTTAGCCGTCAGGTCTTGCACAAGGCTGTTTCGCAAATCTTGCCGATCTGACAGCGTGACTTGCGGCGGACGGAAACCGGCTTCTGTTTTCTCCAGCAAGACGTGCCCGTCCTGTTCGATGATTGCGCCGCAGACCACGTTTCGCCCGGATGGTTCCAGCGCGCCACGTTCCAGCCCGAGGCTGAAATACTGCCCGTTCGCATAGCCAAGCCCGGGGGCATCGTCCTGAGAATACGTTTCGACCTGACCGATCAAAACGCAATGGTCCCCGGCTTCGACAACCTGATGAGTGCGGCAGGAAAACGTTGCGACTGCCCCTCTGATCAAAGGGACGTCGTGCGTATCAAAGCAGTGATCGACTTTGGCAAATCGATCACCTTTGAACCCGGCAAACGTATTGGATACATCTTCCTGCCCCTCGGCCAGAATGTTCACCGCGAAACGGGCGCAGGTTGCGAATTCGTGATAAGAAGACAGGTTTTTTCCCGGACAAACCAAAAGCAGCGGCGGGTCGAGAGAAACCGAAGTGAAGGAATTGGCCGTAAAGCCGAGTGGATTGCCTGTGTCATCGCGCGTCGTCACAACCGCTACACCGGTCATGAACCGTCCAAAAGCACGACGAAGGTCACGAGGATCAAGCGCGGTCATTGGCGCAGCTCACTCAGAAAGCTGGAAATGGCGGCGTTGACCTGAGGTGCGTGCGTCATTGGCATCATATGTGCAGCGCCTTCAATGACTTGCGCGCGTCCGTTCATCGCGGTGTCCGCCATGGCGCGTGACATCTCCGGGGTCGAATTGGGTTCAAGACTGCCGGTTAGAAAAAGCGCCGGGCAGCTTAGTTTCTCCAACGCATCGCGTCGGGGGCTCTGACTGTGGGCGAAGACGGAATAGGCCGTTTTATACGCAGCCGGGTCTATCGCCGTCAGCCATCTACGGCAGGCATCGCGCTCGGCCGAGGCGATGTCTCCGAACCATCGATGCAATGTGCTGGTGGGATCAGCGATCGTTTTGCCATCCAGCTGCGCCGCACGGTCGCGCACGGTCTGTGCCGCATTCGCGTCTCTCTCAAAAACCGCGTTCAATGCGACGATCCCACATACCCGGTCTGACGCTTTGGCGGCAAGATCCAGCGCGATCATGGTCCCCATCGAGTGGCCCACCAAAACGACCGGACCACTCAGGCAGTCCAGAACACCCCGTGCCGCTTCGGTGTACGCCGACAACCCCAACCTCATGTCAGCCAAAGGGCTGTTTCCATGTCCGGGCATGTCCGGAGCGGTCATGCAACCTTCAGAAGCCAGCCCGTCCAATTGCGCGCCCCAGGCTTCAGCCCGCAAGCCAACACCATGCAACAGAAGGATATTCTGACCCGAACCGGTCTGGATGGCCGCCAGCCCGCCGATCTCAGACCGCGGCCGGGTTGTCCAGGTCATGGCCCAAATCCTTAAGATCCTGATAGCGGTCACCGATACGGTGGTGCGGTCTGCCCGAGGTTGCTGCGCCTAATACGACCACAACTTCGTCATCGCGCGGTGCGTCAGAAATCGAGAACTGAATTGTCAGGTAGTGCGACCTCCGCCCAGCATCGTTTTTATCCATCAACGGCACCATGATCGGTGCGTTTGCCGGGCCACGTGTGTTGGTGAACGCCAGATAGGATTTCGCGCCGACGGCCTCTCGGTAGTGATTACCAAATCGCAAGGTGTGAATAAGGCCCGAAGCGTGCTCGACCTCACCATTCAGCCCGACCACAGCGGCTTTGCCATAGGCTTCGATTGCCTCTCCACTCCCGGCCAGTTTGATCATGCGTTTCGTCATCATCTCACCCAGAACAGGGCCATAGGCTTGTATCTCGGGTTTAAGGTCTTCCACAAACCGTCCTGCCCAGGGGTTGTGAACCACTGCGGCCACGGCAAACATGCGCCATGGGGTTTTGGCGGCTTGGAAG
Source organism: Ruegeria sp. O5 (assembly GCF_056535105.1). Taxonomy (NCBI): domain Bacteria; kingdom Pseudomonadati; phylum Pseudomonadota; class Alphaproteobacteria; order Rhodobacterales; family Roseobacteraceae; genus Ruegeria; species Ruegeria sp. O5. The sequence continues at coordinate 16,808 of NZ_JBQERN010000005.1, forward strand.
CCCTCGACAAGGACCTCCTCATCGTAGGTGACAATCTTACGTATTTCCGGTTGCATCAAAGCTCTCCTGTCGCGCTCGCAAACGTTAAAAACGGACAGGGTTTTTGACAAATGATTGAATTATGTGCTTTGCCATTAAAAAGACTAATGGACAGCTTGATCTAATGGGTAAATCTCTTCCACCACTGACCTGGTTCCGATCCTTCGAGGCGGCTGCACGAACGCTTAGTTTTACGGCGGCTGCCGAAGAGATTGGGTTGACGCAATCGGCGGTCAGTCAGCAGGTGAAATCGCTCGAAATGCGTTTGGGGACAGCTCTTTTTGTGAGGCACCCCAGAAGCTTGGCGCTGACGGATGCGGGGCGTAAACTATTGCCCGAGGTTGGCAGCGCGCTTGAAGCACTTGCCGCGGCTGCCGGGCGCGTGGACGCCAGTGCCTCCGGAGACATCTTGACTGTCGCCACGTCTGTTAGCATCGCCCATTGGGTTATTGCCCCATACCTGTCAGATTTTACCAGACGCCATCCTGAAGTTCGCGTTCGGCTTCTCAGTGCGATCTGGCCCGATGATTTCCACGCGTCTCACGCTGATGTTCAGGTTCGGTTCGGGTCAAAGAAACAGGTAGGGCATGGCGCTGTCCGACTGATACCTGACCGGCTGGTTGCTGTGAAATCCCCGGCAGTCGCAGGAGACGTGTTTGACCTGCCGCTGATCGAGGCTGTCGGGACATCAAGTGGGTGGGGCACATGGTTTGAAAAACAGGGCTTGCGCCGCCAACCCGGTGTTTTTGTCGATACATTTGGGATGGCCCTGCAACTGGCCGTTCATGGTAGCGGTGTCGCCTTGGTCAGCGAATTACTGACGACCCATGCGATTGCCGCGGGTCTGGTCGTACGCGTGCATGAATGTTCGGTGGACAGCAACGAAGGGTACTACCTTTCGTCCAACGCTGCCAATCCGGCTGCCCGGCTGTTTCACGACTGGCTGTTGGCGTTGGTTGCAGAACAGGCCTCGAATACCGTCAACGTCCCTGATTGACGTCAGACGTTGGTTGACAGTGTTCCACCGATGGGATCACGTCAACGGGCCTAAACTCAGGGGAGAAGTATGCAGGTCATCACCAATCCACATCGGGCGGGCCAAAAGCTTGCACCGTCTGCGCCGTATCCTTCTACAAATGCTGCCCGTGTTGAAGATTTGCTTTCTCAGTGCCCTGTCGCGAAAGAAACGCCATTGGTGGATGTTGGGAAACTGGCCCCTGTAGCCCAGCTTTGGGTGAAGGATGAGCGGGCGCGGATGAACCTTGGTTCGTTCAAAGCTTTAGGGGCGGCCTATGTAATTGCGCGTCATGCGGCCGAGAGGACAGGTGAGCCGGGTGAACAAACTCTGGCAGGCGCAACCTATGTGACCGCCAGCGCCGGGAACCACGGCATGAGTGTTGCGGCTGGCGCCAGAATTTTCGGTGCGAAAGCTGTTGTTTACATTGCTGAAACTGTGCCCGAAACCTTTGCGGAACGTCTGAAAGGCCAAAAAGCCGAAGTTGTTCGAAGTGGTGCTGACTATGCCGCCAGCATGGAGGCCGCGAGAATGGCTGCCGACGAAAACGGTTGGATATTGCTATCGGACAGTTCGTGGGAAGGATATTATGACCTGCCATGGACGCTTATGGAAGGCTATCTGCAAATGGCGGCAGAGGCAGTCAGGCAGTGTCCCGAGGTTCCGACACATATTCTGTTGCAGGCAGGCGTGGGCGGGCTGGCCGGTGCCGTTGCTGCCTATGCACGACAAATCTGGGGCGACGCACCGAAGATCGTTGTGGTTGAACCCGAAGCGGCACCCGCGTTGCAGGCCAGCATAGCCGCCGGAAAATGTGTTTTCGCGGATGGCCCTGGCAGCATCATGGGGCGTCTGGACTGCAAGGAACCATCGTTGATCGCGTTAAACGGATTGGCTCGCGACGCAGACCTGTTCCTGACCCTGTCAGACGACGATGTGACGGCAAAGCTTGACGCGATGGCAAATGCCGGGCTGGCCACCACGGCGTCCGGCGGGGCAGGCCTTGCGGCGGTGATGAACGAAACCGCACGGAAAGCCATAGGGATCGACGAACACTCACGCGTTTTGTGCTTTCTGTCGGAGATCGCGGAATGAGGGGGTTCGATCAGGCAGAATTCGAGGCGCGCACCAAACGCGCGCAGGAGCTGATGCGAGCCGCGGATATATCGGCGCTGCTGCTGACGACAGAAACTGATGTGCGCTACTTTACCGGCTATCTGACCCGATTTTGGGAAAGCCCAACCCGGCCATGGTTTCTGGTGGTACCGGCCACGGGCAAACCGGTGGCCGTGATCCCTTCGATCGGGGCCGCGCTCATGGGGCAGACCTGGATCGATGACATCCGAACCTGGAGTGCGCCCGACTTGCAAGACGACGGTATCTCGCTTCTGGCCGACGTCCTGGCCGAACTGACGCCCGTTTCGGGCAATATCGGGGTGCCGGATGGTCATGAGACACACGTGCGGATGCCCATGGCGGACATTGAACGCTTGCGCGGCGCTCTCGGTTCGCGTCGCATTACCGGTGATCAGAGTATCCTGCGCCGGTTGCGCATGATCAAATCCGAGGCTGAAATTACGAAGATCCAAACCGCCTGCGATATCGCTGGACGCGCGTTCGCCCGCGTGCCCGAGGTTGCCCGCGCAGGAGTGCCTTTGGACATGGTTTTTCGCCGGTTCCAGATGCTCTGCCTTGAGGAAGAGGCCGATTGGGTGCCGTATCTTGCAGGCGGGGCAGAGCAGGGCGGTTACAGTGATGTAATATCACCTGCAACTTCGGCGCCGTTGGAACCTGGCGACGTGCTTATGCTGGATACAGGTCTGGTTTGGGATGGCTACTTCTGTGATTTTGATCGCAATTGGTCCGTCGGCCCAGCCCGGCCCGAGGTGAGATCAGCGCACGCCAGACTGGTAGAAGCCTCGGATGCCGCGCTCGAGATCGCACGGCCCGGTGCTACTGCCTCGGATTTGTTTCATGCCATGAACACGGTTCTGACCAAAGAGGCGGAAGGCACAGATGCGGGGCGGTTGGGTCATGGGTTGGGGATGTCACTGACAGAGTGGCCGTCCCTTATCCCGGCAGACCAGACCATGCTGGAACCCGGCATGGTTTTGACGTTGGAGCCGGGCATCGCCGTTGGTACAAAAATACTTGTCCATGAAGAAAACATTGTCATCACCGAAGGCACCCCACGTTTTCTAAGCCCACGCATAGGGCCAGAGGTGATCGAGATATGACCCGGATCCATTACGCTCTTGATGAAGACGATCCCAAGGCCACCCCGCTTGGTCTGATCGTGTTGCAGACAGATGAAACGTTGGAGCCTGAGTTCAGTTCGTATTTTTCGGACCACAAGTATCCAATCTACGTGACGCGAATTCCCAGCGGGATCGAGGTGACGACGGAAAGCCTTGCGGAAATGGAGAAGGCGCTGCCAGCCGCCGCCGCATTGCTACCCAGTGCGCGACCTTATCGCGTTGTCGGGTACGGATGCACGTCTGCAAGCTCGGTTATCGGGTCCGACCGCGTAGCAGAACTTGTCAAACAAACATGCCAGACCGCCGAGGTTACAAACCCTTTGCGTGCGGCAACGGCCTGTGCGCGACACCTGGGCGTTTCGAAATTCGCGCTGCTGTCGCCCTATATTGAAGAGGTAAACCTTCCCCTGCGCCGGGCCTTTGCCCAAGGCGGAGTGGAGATGGATGTTTTTGGGACATTCGGGGAATCAGAAGAGGCCAAAGTTGTTCGGATTTCGGTGCAATCCGTCATCGACGCCGCCACGAAACTGGGCTCGGACCCGTCGGTTGATGCGGTTTTTCTGAGTTGCACAAACCTTCGCACGCAAAAGGCTATTCCCGAGATACGCGCACGGATTGGCAAGCCAGTTTTGTCGAGTAATCAAAGTCTTGCGTGGCACATGCGTGTTCTGAACGAGACCTGATGAGATATTATGTCCGGATATTGTACAACAAAACCGGAATTCACTGTTGCAATGTGAACATCGCTTGGTCTTAACTAACGGCTACAGATCAATGAAATCCGCAGAAGACGGATAATCATTTGACGTAACAGGGGGTCTTGTGGCCGATACAATGAACGACGCCGCGTTTGTCGAATTCCAACGCGTACAGAAGTCTTATGACGGCGAGAACCTCGTCGTAAAAGACCTAAACCTTGCAATGCCCAAAGGTGAGTTTCTAACAATGCTTGGGCCGTCAGGCTCGGGCAAGACGACTTGCCTTATGATGCTCGCCGGATTTGAAACCGCCACGCATGGTGAAATCCTCCTGGGCGGCAAGCCCATCAACAATATCCCGCCGCACAAGCGCGGTATTGGCATGGTTTTTCAGAACTACGCTTTGTTCCCGCATATGACGGTGGCCGAAAACCTGTCGTTTCCACTGGAAGTCCGTAAACTGGGCAAGTCGGAGCGGGATGAAAAGGTCAAGCGCGCACTGGATATGGTTCAGATGGGCGCCTTTGGTGGCCGACGTCCTGCTCAGCTGTCGGGCGGGCAACAACAGCGGATTGCTCTGGCTCGTGCCTTGGTATTCGAACCCGAACTGGTCTTGATGGACGAGCCATTGGGGGCATTGGACAAGCAGCTGCGTGAACATATGCAGTTCGAAATCACGCGTCTGGCCCATGAGCTTGGGATCACAACAGTCTACGTGACCCACGACCAGACCGAAGCGCTGACCATGTCAGATCGGGTGGCTGTATTTGATGACGGCCGCATTCAACAGCTGGCGCCGCCTGATCAGCTTTACGAAGAGCCGGAAAACAGTTTTGTCGCGCAATTCATTGGTGAAAACAACACGTTGGAAGGTGTTGTTAAATCAATTGACGGCGACACTTGCGTCGTACGTCTGGATGATGGCTCGGAAATCGACGCGGTTCCGATCAACGTCCACAGCGCAGGCGACCGGACCAAAGTTTCGATCCGCCCTGAACGTGTGGAATTCAACAAAGACCGACTGCATGCTGACGCGCATACTTTGAAAGCAAGGGTCGAAGAGTTCATTTACATGGGCGACGTATTCCGGTTCCGCATGTCCGTTGCCGGAAACAACGAATTCATCGCCAAAACTCGAAATGCGCCTGACGCCGTACGCCTGACCCCAGGTCAAGAGATCGAGATCGGCTGGCTGGCACAGGATTGTCGTGCGCTCGACGCATAGACCAAACCGCGCGGGACAAGCGCGGTTAAGCTGAGGGACCGGCCGGTGAAAACCCGTGCATCGGCTGACCACCACATAAAACGGGATGAACTGGGAGTAACACATGAAACCAACCAAGATCATGCTCACTGCGGCTGCGATTGCGACGGCTGCGGGCACTGTTTCAGCCGAGGAGATGACCATCGTTTCCTGGGGCGGTGCCTATTCAAAGTCGCAGTTGAAGGCGTATCACGAGCCCTATTCGGAAAAGACCGGCATCACCATTCTGAACGATGACAGCTCGGCCGAAGCCGTTGCCAAACTGCGCGCAATGAACGAAGCGGGCAACATCACATGGGATGTGGTAGATGTTGTAGCCGCTGACGCGATCCGTCTTTGCGACGAAGGTCTGGCGCTTGAGATCGATTTCGACAGCCAGTTGGCCGCAGCTCCGGATGGCACGCCCGCCTCTGAGGATTTCGGCGACCTGCTGGTCAGCGACTGCTTTATCCCGCAGATCGTCTATTCGACCACATTCGGCTACCGCACTGATCTGGTTGGTGACACCCCGCCGACCGACATCTGCGCAGTGTTCGATCTGGAAACCTATCCGGGCAAACGTTCGCTGGAGAAGCGTCCGATCAACAACATGGAATGGGCGCTGTTGTGTGACGGTGTCGCCAAGGATGATGTCTATGACGTTCTGGCGACGTCGGAAGGTCAGGATCAGGCCTTGGCCAAGCTGGGCACCATCAAAGACAGCGTTGTCTGGTGGTCTGCCGGTGCGGACACGCCACAACTGCTGGCTGACGGCGAAGTCATCATGGGATCGACCTATAACGGCCGTCTGTTCAGCGTGATTGAAGAGCAGAAACAGCCGGTTGCAATGTTGTGGGACGCGCAGGTGTTCGATCTGGACGGCTGGATCATTCCTGCCGGTCTGAGCGATGAGCGCAAGCAGCGCGCGCTGGACTATATCATGTTCGCAACCGACACTCAGCGTCTGGCGGATCAGGCCAAGTACATCTCGTACGGTCCGGCCCGCGCCTCGTCGGCTCCGCTGGTAGGTCAGCACGCCGATCTGGGGATCGACATGGCCCCGCATATGCCGACCGATCCGGAAAACGCCAAGAACACGTTCTTGTACAACTACGAGTTCTGGGCGGATTACCGTGATGACATCGACGCCAAATTCCAGGCGTGGCTGGCGCAATAAGCGTCTGATTTCATGACACAGTCGGGGGCGGTGCGCCGCCCCTGAACCAAGACAGATCCAAGGGGCTCCAATGACTGACGCAAGCCAAAATGCCGGACCCATGCTGGCAGCGGATGGAACACCGCTCAAGCTATCGCTGGCACGCTCGTTGCGGCGGCAAAAGCTGCGTGCCTTGCTGTTGATCGCTCCTTTGCTTCTGTTCGTTCTGTTTTCCTTTATTGTTCCAATAGCTGCGATGCTATTCCGTTCAGTAGAAAACAACATCGTCTCTGACACTCTGCCTCTTACCGTCGAGGCGCTTCAAAACTGGGATGAACAGTCTGGAGAATTGCCGGGCGAGGGCGTGTATGATGCCTTTGTGCGGGACATGATTGTTGCGATTGACAATAAAGAGCACACACGGCTTGGTTCGCGTTTGAACTACGAAGAAACCGGTATGTCTTCGATGTTCCGCAAGTCAGGTCGTCAGATCAAGAAACTGGATCCTGAAACGGATGGTCCGTTTAAAGAGCAACTAATAGATATTCACGACGGATGGGGCGATACACAAACGTGGCGCGTGATCAAAACCCATTCGCCGAAGATCACCAACGGGTATTTTCTGAACGCGGTAGATATGCGCAGAACCCCCGACGGCGCGCAGGCACAACCCGAAGACAAGCAAATCCTTGTTAAGCTGTTCGGTCGAACGCTGTTTATGTCTCTGGTAATAACGGGTGCCTGTATCCTGCTGGCTTATCCGGTCAGCTATTTGCTGGCGACGTTGCCGATGCGTGTCTCAAATCTGCTGATGATCCTTGTGCTTCTGCCGTTCTGGACGTCACTGTTGGTGCGGACGTCGGCGTGGAAGGTGATGCTGCAACAGCAAGGCGTGATCAACGAAACGCTGGTCTGGCTGGGGTTAGTGGCTGACGATGCGCGACTGGTGATCATCAATAACCAGATCGGTACGATCACCGCAATGACGCATATCCTGCTGCCATTCATGATCCTGCCCATGTATTCGGTGATGCAGACCATTCCGGAATCCTACACGCGTGCCGCGAAATCCATGGGTGCGACCAACTGGACGACGTTCTGGCGCATCTACTTCCCTCAATCCATTCCGGGTATCGGCGCGGGTTCAATCCTCGTGTTCATTTTGGCGATTGGCTACTACATCACGCCTGAAATCGTGGGCGGTACCAAAGGTGTCTTCATCTCGAACCGGATCGCCTATCACATCTCGTCCTCACTGAACTGGGGACTGGCGGCGGCGCTGGGAACGATACTTCTGGCGGTCGTTCTGCTGCTCTACTGGGTCTACGACAAGATCGTGGGCATTGATAACGTGAAGCTGGGATAATCGACATGGCCGCACTTACTCCGATATCCCGTAAACCTATGTCGATGGTTCTGCCCAGCGTTGCATTGGCCGGAGCGTTCGCTGGTATCTTTGTCGGCGCCGGAAACGGCTCGGTCCTGCTAGGGATCGTGGGCGGTGCCATCGTGATTGCCGGACTGGCATGGACTTACATCAACATTCTAAAGAATGAGCAGTTGGCCCGCTGGATCAATATCCTCGGCTTTGGCATCGCGGGCTTTTTGATGTCCGGCCCAATGGGGGGAGTACTTGGCCTGCTGGGGGGCTGGTTCTTCGCCTGGTTTACTTATTGGTTGTACGAAGGGCGATACCGGCGCAAGCTGTTGCCGTACCTGACCGCGCAGCAGGTGTTTTACCACTACCTGTTCCGGGTGATCTGCGGTGCAATCTTTGTCTTCCTGATCACACCGATCCTTGTGGTCTTGCCGCTGTCGTTCAACGCACAGGACTTTTTTACCTTCACGCCCGAGATGTTGCGGCTTGACCCTGAAGGGTATTCGCTGAAGCACTACCGCGATTTCTTTACCAACAATGAATGGCAACGCAGCTTCAAGAACTCGCTGATCATTGCCCCGATTGCCACAATCATCTCGGTCTCGCTTGGCACCTTGGCGGCCATTGGCCTCAGCCAGAGCCACGTCCCCGGCCGCCGTGCTATCATGGGAATCCTGATTTCGCCGATGATCGTTCCGCTGATCATCTCGGCCACTGGCATGTTCTTTTTCTACAGCGATATCGGTCGGTTCCTTGAAGGGACCCTGGGCATGAACAAGAACTTTGTGGGCTATCTGAAAGTCATCCTGGCGCACGCCGTACTGGGTATCCCGTTCGTGATCATCACTGTGACCGCCACGCTTGTGAGCTTTGATCGTTCACTGACGCGTGCGGCTGCCAACATGGGGGCAGGGCCGGTGCGGACCTTCTTCAAGATCCAGATGCCGCTGATCCTGCCGGGTGTGATTTCGGGTGGTCTGTTCGCCTTCATCACCTCGTTCGACGAAGTTGTGGTGGTTCTGTTCGTGGGCTCGGCCAGTCAGAAGACTCTGCCGTGGCAGATGTTCACGGGCCTGCGGGAACAGATTAGCCCGACCATTCTGGCGGTTGCGACGATCCTTGTGGTTCTGTCGATTGCGTTACTGACCACGGTTGAGTTGCTGCGTCGTCGGTCCGAACGTTTGCGGGGGCTTTCACCCGCTTGACGGAGCATTCTGTCTGATCTAACGATTCTCGTGTTCATCTCCGCTGCGATGGCGTCGCGGCGTTTAAGGGGATGATCGGCTCTCGGACCCCGAGACCGCCTGTCCTGAACGCCGGGACATGTGGCCGGGATTTGTCGCCCGGCAAAGATGAGAGACCAAGTGATGACCGACACAACAAAACGCCCCGAATTCTTTACCTGTCACAATGGTGACAAAGCGCCTTTGCCGTTCAGCAAGGGTGAGTATGATCGCCGTCTCAGGAGGCTTCGCAGCATTATGGCCGCACGTGATATTCCTGCGGTTCTGCTGACATCAATGCAAAATATCGCCTACTACTCGGGCTTTCTGTATTGTTCCTTTGGCCGTCCGTATGGCTGCGTGGTCACCCAAGAGGCCTGCACCACCGTTTCGGCCAACATCGACGCCGGGCAACCGTGGCGCCGGTCGGTCGAAGACAACGTGATTTATACTGACTGGAGGCGCGACAACTATTGGCGTGCGGTTGCAAGTCTGATCGGCAACGCCAAGCGGATCGGCATTGAAGGCGACCACATGACGCTGGCCGCTCGCGACACTGCCCTGCGGATGCTGGGTACCCCCGAGCTGGTAGACATCGCGTCGGATACAATGACCGCGCGCATGGTCAAATCCGCTGAAGAGATTGAATTGATCAAGGGTGGGGCACGCACCGCGGATGTTGGCGGGGCGGCGATCCATGCCGCCATCCGTGAAGGCGCAACTGAGATCGAGATTGCCATGGCGGGCCGTGACGCAATGGAAGAGGAAATCGCGCGCGCTTATCCAGACGCCGAATATCGCGACACCTGGGTTTGGTTCCAGTCCGGGCTGAACACCGATGGCGCACATAACCCGGTTACAAAACGCGCTCTGCAAAAAGGCGATATCCTGTCGCTGAACACTTTCCCGATGATCTCGGGCTATTACACCGCGCTGGAACGTACCCTGTTTCTGGGTGAGCCGGACGCTGACAGCCTGCGCCTTTGGAAGGCCAATGTGGCGGCCCATGAACTGGGCCTGAGCCTGATCAAACCCGGTGCGACCTGTTCAGGCATCACCGCCGAGATCAACCGTTTCTTTGCCGATGAGGGGCTGCTGCAATACCGCTCGTTCGGGTATGGCCATTCGTTCGGCATTCTCAGCCACTATTACGGGCGTGAGGCCGGTCTGGAACTGCGCGAGGATATCGACACCGTGCTGGAACCTGGCATGGTCGTTTCAATCGAGCCCATGCTGTGGATCCCCGAAGGGCAACCCGGTGCAGGGGGCTACCGCGAGCATGATATTCTGGTGGTGGGCGAAGACGGGGCCGAGAACATCACCGGCTTCCCATATGGGCCCGGCCACAACATCATCGATGCCTGATACAAAGAAGGGGGAGCAAACGCTCCCCCTTCATTTTTCGCGACCGGCGCGTTCGTGAAAGATAAAACCCAGGAAATTCAACAATAGCTGCGCGGCCAAAATCTGCGTGCTTTCGCTGGGGTCATAGGCTGGTGCCACTTCGACAAGGTCGATGCCGACGACATTGCCGCGTTTAGCGAGGCCCTGAAGGATTTCCAGAACGTCATAATACAAAAATCCCCCATGGCTTGGCGTCCCGGTCCCCGCCGCGATAGAGGGGCAAAAGGCGTCGATATCTATTGTCACATAATACCGAGCACCTTCGGGGATGCGTTCAAGAACGCCCCCGGTTCCCAGCTTTCTCGCCTGACGCACGGACAGGATGTCTGATCCACGTGCGCGTGCGTCCTCGTATCCTTCCTTGGCGGTTGACGAGACGTTTCGAATGCCCAATTGGGTCATCCCTGAGACATAGTCTTTCTCGATTGCCCGCCGCATGGGGTTGCCGTGGCCATTGGTGACACCGTGACGCTCGTCCACGAAATCCAGATGCGCATCGATTTGAACCACGTGGATCGGGCCGTTCTGTGCACAATCATCTTCAAACGCGGAAATGCAGGGAATGTTGACAGAGTGATCGCCGCCGATCACAAGCGGCAGCGCCCCGGCGGTCAGGATTTTGCGAACACCATAGGCGATGTTTTCGTGGCTGACCTCGGTCTTTGTGTGGACGATATCCGCATCCCCCAAATCCACGATACGCACGGAACTGTCCAGATAGGTTGCGTCGTCTTCGTGGTCATAGGCACCGGCATGTCCAAAACTGAACAGGGTCGAAGCCTCGCGCACGGCCCGAGGTCCGAACCTTGCCCCGGCGCGCCATTGCGTGCCGAAATCAAAGGGGGCACCAAGGACACAAACATCCGCATCAATATTATCCCAATCCTCGACATACGGAGATTTTCCAAAGGTCGATATTCCAACGAAAGGTAGGTTCAGTCGTCCTGACGCATATCCATGATCCTGCATTATCAATCCTTTCGCTGGTCATGCCGCCTTGCGTGCAATTGAACATGAGAAGGCGGTGCAATGAAATTAATTTTCTTCGATCAAACCATGTCTGGCGTTCAGACAGGTCTGATCCGGTGCATTCTTTCCGTTTAGCTGTTGGTCGTTTCGCCACAAACGAAAATTCAGAGGGGCAAGCTGGGGTACCGCAAAATCGTTCACGGCAGCGAGTGATTTTGCGGGCGATACACAGGTCCGGCGAAGCGGTGTTTTCATGGGTGCAGATGTTCAATCCCCGAAGGCTTTTACATCATGCCTGCCGCACAAGTTGCGAGCCGGGCGCAATCGTTGGCGGTGCGCTGTTCAGGGCGTCACGCGCGAAACCGGCGGCAGCTTTGTATTTGGCCATGAAACTGGCTCTTTCAGCCAAGGGAATGACCGTTTCAATATCGTCGAACACACCGGCACAGCGGTCGTTGACCAAATTCAACAGGCCAAAAGGCCCGGCACCCCGATTGCGAAGGACAAGGTTTGAAACCGGCCCGCACAGCGTGTCATCATAAGCCGCCAGCGCGGTTGGACCCACGCCATGCTTGAGCAAGCTGGCCCCCAAAACGCGGGCGTCCATGATCGCCTGGCTGGCCCCATTCGAACCGGTGGGGTACATCGGGTGGGCGGCGTCTCCGATCAAGGCAACCGGCCCGTCAACCCACGTTTCAACCGGATCGCGGTCGATCATTGGGTTTTCATATGTCACACCCGCACCGCGGATCAGAGCTGGAACATCCAGCCAATCATAGGTCCATCCGTCAAAATGATGCGCAAAATCCTTGGCCTCAACCTGCCGGAACCATCCGGTTGCCGCATGCGCGGCCGGGTCATCGTGGGTGACTTCGGCAATCCAGTTTATCAGCGCCAAGCCGGTTTCGGGGTCGGGGTGCGAGATCGGGTAGATCACCATTCGTTTCTTATGCGTACCCAGTCCGACAAAGGAGGAACCCGTGCGCACAGGCTTTGCCAGTGTTGTGCCGCGCCACATGACGGCACCTCCCCAATGGATCGGAGGTTGGCTTGGATGCATTTGGGCGCGGAGGGCTGAATGGATACCGTCGGCGCCGATCAGAATGGCACCGGTTTCGCGGATAGCCCCCTCGTCAGTTTGCAGCCGCACTGTAACCGTCCCATCCGCATTGATCTGGTACCCAGTGGCCCGAGCGCCAAGGCGTACGGCATCCGGGCCTGCGCGTTCGACAAACCGCTTGTAAAGCGCCATGTGAAACGCGCCGCGATGTACTGCGTATTGCGGCCAGTTGTAACCGGCGAAAGTTCCGCGCGGTTCCGAGTAAATCTCGCGCCCGTTCAACCCGACAAGCGCCCATTCCTGCGCAGGGACGCCGAACCCGTCCAGATCCTGAGCCGTGAAACCCAGATCGTACAACTCGCGCACGGCGTTGGGTTGCAGGTTTATTCCGACACCCAGCGGGCGCAGTTGCCGAACGCTTTCAAAGACGGTGCAGTCGATGCCAATCTGATGCAGTGTCAGTGCCAGTGACAACCCGGCAATTCCACCACCCGCGATAAGCACTTTTGGATCTGTCATGTTGTGTGCCTTTCAGTCCGATTGGTGGCGGGAATTGGTTGTCGATAATCGGCGCGTGTGGATCAAGCCTCAACCGCAAATGCGTTTGATCCGTTTCGGGGATGGATGAAGGCTCGCGGCGTTGCGCAGCCGCGCCCGTAGGCAGATCAGAGCGGTATCAATCGTCGTTTGCATGAACCCATGCGCCATCGCCGCGCTGTCACCCTGTTTCAGCTTTCGGCGAGCGGATTGCCAAGTGTTCAGTGCGTCCGAAATCGCATTGCATGTCCAATGCTCGGCTTCTTGTGAAACAAATTCGGCAAAGGCGTCGCCCGCAGGCCCTGCGGCCAGACGTGTTGCCAGCATACGCGCGTGTATGCCGTTGGCCCCTTCGTAAATCGAGGTAATTCGGGCATCACGATAGGTCTGCTCCAGCCGGTATTCGCGCAAATAGCCATAGCCGCCCAGTACCTGCATACCCAATTCGGCGGCCTTGATACCGGCTTCGGTGCAATAGACCTTGGCAACCGGGGTCAGAAAATCAACCAGGTCAGGTGACGTAGCCCGTTCCATGGTGACAAATGCAAGATGTGCAAGACTGCGGCTACTCATTGCCAGCCAGTCGATTTGATCCAGCATTCGGCGGATGTCGGCATGCTGATCCAGTTTCGCCGGTTGACCGTCGGCATTGCGTCCCTGCACCCTTTCACTGGCATAATCACTGGCAATGTCATAGGCCCGCGCGGCGTGCGCGACGCCCTGCAGGGCGACATCAAGCCGGGCGTGGTTCATCATGGTGAACATGGCCATCAGGCCTTCACCCTCGGCCCCAATCAATTCGGCTTTGGCACCATCAAATGCCAGCTGGCACGTGGGCGAGGCATGCAGGCCCATCTTTTCCTCGATGCGCGTTACGGTAGCTTGGTTGCGGCTGCCGTCTGTGCAGGAGCTGGGGCATAGAAACAGCGATAAACCTCTGACGCCGTCATCGGACGTGCGCGCAAGCACAAGATGCAGGATGTGATCGCTCATGTCCTGGTCACCGCCAGAGATAAAGATTTTTCCGCCCGTGACCTTCCAGCCATCCTCGGCAGGTTCCGCCCGGCAGCGCACGCGTGAAAGGTCAGATCCGGCCCCGGGTTCGGTCAGGCACATGGTGGCCAGAGTTTCACCCGAGGCCAGAGACGGAATGTACCGGTATTGCTGATCCTCTGTGCCAAAGCGCAACAAGGTACGCACCGCGCCCGGAACCAACCCCGTAACCATCTGAAGGCTGTGGTTTGCGCCCGAAAAAACCTCGGACGTGATGGCCAGCATCAAGGCTCCAAGCCCTTGACCGCCATATTCCTCAGGCACGGTGAGAGAGGGCCAGCCCTGTTCCGAATACGTGGCATAAACTTGGGCAAAGCCAGCCGGCATGGATACGCGACCGTTTTCCAGCGTGCATCCCTGCCTGTCTCCCGGCTCGTCCAGCGGGGCAATTTCACCTTGTGCGAAGGCGGCAAAATGTTCGCCGATCTCACCAGCCAGGTCAGCGTCCCAGTCTGGAAGCTCGGCAGCCCGGGCTACGTGGTTCAACGTGAATAAGATGTCCGTAAGCGGGGCTTCGAATGGCTTCATGATCATATCACCCGACAGCTGGTAAGTTCGGCGGTCACGACGCGGCCCGGTTCTGGCGGTTTGGCACTGTCGAATCTCAAAGTGACTGGGTAGGGACGCGATGGGGCAGGGGGCAGCATCACGGGGTCAGTCCCAGCAGGCGCGCGGCATTGCCTTTGATGATGTCCGGGCGCAGTTCGTCCTTGATATTGATCTTCTCGAAATCCGACAGCCAGCGTTCAGGAGTGATCATTGGCCAGTCGGACCCAAACAGAACCTTTTTCCTGAGGATCGAGTTGCAGTATTTCACCAGGATCTCGGGGAAGTACTTTGGTGACCAACCGGACAGGTCGATATAGACGTTGGGCTTGTGCTGCGCCACGGACAGAGCCTCTTCCTGCCAGGGAAATGACGGGTGGGCGAGGATAATCTTCATATCCGGAAAATCGACGGCGACGTCATCCATGAACATCGGGTTCGAGTATTTAAGCCGCATTCCGTTACCGCCGCGCATGCCCGAACCGACACCGGTCTGGCCCGTGTGAAACAGGGCGATGCAGCCTTCCTCGGCGATTGCCTCGTAAAGGTCATAAGCCATACGGTCATTGGGGTAGAACCCCTGCATCGTCGGATGAAACTTGAACCCTTTGATACCAAATTCGCGGATCAGGCGGCGCGCCTCGCGTGCGCCCATCTTGCCCTTGTGCGGATCGATTGACGCAAACGGGATGAGCACATCGTCATTTTCCGCCGCCAAAGCGGCAACTTCTTCGTTCTTGTAGCGCCGATAGCCGGTCTCCCGCTCGGCATCGACCGGGAAGATCACCGCGGCTATGTTTTGCTCACGATAGTGCTGTGCAGTTTCGGGAACCGTAGGCGGGTGGCTCCACGGAGCGCCAAAGTAGTTGGCCATGGTTGCCTGCAGGTCGTCATAGCCATCATCCGAGTGGCACCCGCAGGGTTCTTCAGCGTGGGTGTGAATGTCGATTGCGCGAACCTTGGAGATATCGACCATCTGTTCGTTCCTTTCTCAGATCTTTACGATTGCCGGGTCGGCGTCGTCATAAAGACGCACAAGTAAATTTTGCCGCCGTGTCAGTATTTTGCGGAAATTGAGGTTCCCCTTGGCGGTCATTTCGCCCTCGGGCATCGAGGCGGGCTCGCTAAGGACAATGGCGCGACCGATCCGTGTGGAACTGCCCGGTAACTCGCGTGCGCGCTCTGTCAGGCGGCGGTGGATTTCGCCTTGCAACAGTGCGCAGCGGTAGGCGCCACTGTCGTCGCTCAGGTCAAATCCTTCCCGCTTCAACTCGGCGACATCGGGAAAGACCAGGACGCCGATCTCATTTCGGTCGGCACCTGTAATGACCAGATCTGAGGCAAGAGGCGCAAGACAGGTCAACAAGTCCATCCGCAATTGCGCGGCACGCACCCATGTACCGGTCAGCAACTTGAAATCTTCAGAAATCCGGCCATCGAATTTCATACCTTTGTTTACGTCCTGCGGGTCGATGAACCGCATGGCGTCGCCGGTAATGAAAAACCCTTCTTCATCGAAAACACTGGCCGTCTTTTCGGGTTCGTTGAAATACCCGGGCATCACGTTTGGCCCTTTGATGCGCATTTCGCACCGCATGTCTTCATCCGGTATCAGCTTGAGTGTCACGCCGTTCATCGGAACGCCAACAACCCCGGAACGATCAATGGGCTCGGACTGCATCATTGTGGCGGGCGCTGTCTCGGTCAGTCCCCAGGATGAGGTCATCAGCGGTATCTCACCTTTGACATCCAGCACCATCTGTTCAAATCCAGACCAGATGTCCTGTGGCAGTGAAGCGCCCGCATAAAAGATCAGATCAAGTTCTTCGAAGAACCGCTGACGCAATTCGCCATCCCGCTGCAATGCGCCCAGCAGCATGCCGTAACCTACGGGAACATTGAAGCTGAGCGTGCCGGTGACCATGGACAGGTTTTCCAGCGTCCGCTCAAACAGACCAGCTACCGGTTTGCCGTCGTCGATGTAGAAGCTTCCGCCGTTGGCGAGCATCATGTTGAAATTATGTGATCCGCCAAAGACGTGGTTCCATGGCAGCCAATCGACCACACGGGGCGGACGCGTGCGCAGAAATGGCAACGCGTCGGCCAGCATGGTCTGGTTCACACACATCATGCGTTGGGTCGTGATGACCCCCTTCGGGGCCGAGGTTGAACCGCTGGTCATCAGGATCTTGGCGACGGAATCGGGGCCAACCAGTTCATAGGCGGCCGCAAGATCGACACTGACATCCCCTTTGAGAAGTTCGTCGAACGCTGTGACCTGACTGTTCCTGCCTTGTCGGCTGGCTACGATTTCGACCCCTTGAAGCGCATCCAGTTCCAGCGCCTCTCGGTATTGATCCCCATCGACGACATAGGCCATCTTCGGGCGCACCAGTTCGATGGCATGGCGCAGGCGGCCGTGCGCGCCATGGATCAACGCGTACTGCTCAGCCACGGGGGCTGTTGGTATGCCGATATACTGAGCAGCAAGGCTTAGCAGACCGTGATCGACACCGTTACCGCTCATGATCAGGATCGGTGTGTCAGGCCCCATCCCACGCCCCAATAGCGAGCTTGCGATGGCTCGCACCTTTTCAAGCGTGGTCGCATAGCTTTCCTTGCGCCATCCCGCGCCGCTGCGTTCAGCAATGAACGTGCGGTCAGGCGCGTCCGAGGCCCAGGCGTGCAGCCAGACACCGGTTTTGTCGACGACAGGACCAAGAGTGTGGTTCGATTTTAGCAGGATGGAGCCGTCGGCCCGATCTTCGCGCGAAACAGAATGCACCAGGTATTCCGATGTGCGTTGCATGATCAGCCCCTTTCCCTCGCTTTTTCGATCGTCCTGAGGGCATCGAAAACGGTGGTGATGGTTGCGTCATCCAAACCGGCCAGCAGCTTGCCTTCGTGGGCGGTAACCGCGGCGACGGCCTTTTCATATAATTGCCTGCCCGCCAGTGTCGTCCTGAGGGCATAGGCGCGCCGGTCGGTGGGTACCCGGTCGCGGACGATCAGTTCCCTGCGCTCCAGCTCGTCAATGATGACGACAAGGTTTGGGCGCTCGATATCCATTGCGTCAGCCAGTTGGGACTGCCGCAAACCGGGGTTATCGACGATGAGAACCAGTGCCGTATATGTCAGCATTCGCAGATCAAAGGGCCGCAGAGTTGTTGTCAGGTCTTCCTGCACCACATTGAAGGCCCGTTTCATGCGATAACCGACAAAGCCCCGCAGCGTGGCATCGCTGATCGTGTTTGGCGCGCTGTCTTCTGGCGTGTGTTCATGTTTCCTTTTCATGTGTTCACCTGAAGTTCGGGGCGCGCTTTTCAAGAAAGGCCCGCAGTCCTTCCTGGGCATCCGGTGTTGTTTGCGACAGGGCCGCGGCCAGCGATTCAGTAAACAGCCCGTCGTTTTGCGACATTTCATTGATCCGCGCGACCGCCTGAATCATCAGATAGTTTGACAGTGGCGCGTTTCGGGAAATCTTACCTGCCAGCTTTTGGGCCAGCGCCAAAGCCTCGCCTTCACCCACGCTATAATGTGCAAGCCCCAGCGATACCCCTTCGTCGGCACCATATTTGCGGCCGGTCAACATCATCTCGGTCATCCGATCGGCCCCCAGCAGGCGACCGACCCGCGCGGTCGCACCGCCGCCGACAAATATTCCGCGTCGGCCTTCGGGAAGCTGAAAGATCGTCGAAGGTTCAGCGATGCGAACATGTGTTGCCGCGGCAAGTTCCAGCCCGCCGCCGATCACGGCACCAAACATGGCCGAGACAACCGCAAGCCCACCAAACTGGATCTTGTCCATGACACTGTGCCAGTGGCGGGAATGATGCAGGTTTTCCTCGGCTGTACGATGAACATGCTCGGACAGGTCCAATCCGGAACAATAGTGCCCTTCAGTTCCGATCAGTATCACCACACGTACATTTTTGGGTGGTGCAGAAAAGAAATCATCCAGCGCGCCCAACAGTTCCTCGCACATCGCGTTTCGCTTGTCGGGGCGGTTCATGGTCAGGGTCGCGATGGATCCGTTGACCTCAATGTTCAGGATTTGGCTGTCCATGGGGAACTCCTTACCGGGTCGGCAGACGAACGGCGCCGTCAAGTCGAATAGTGGTGCCATTCAAAAACGGGTTTTCAACGATCTGTTCGGCGAGCATTGCGAACTCGCGCGCTTCGCCAAGGCGGGCCGGGAAGGGAATGTTCGCAGTGATCTTGGCAGTGACCTCTTCCGGCAAGCCTTCCATCATTGGCGTGTGGAACAGGCCAGGTGCGATGGCCATCACCCGAATACCCGACTGTGCGAGTTCCCGTGCGGCAGGCAGGCACATCGAAGCGATTGCCCCTTTGGACGCGGCATATGCCGCTTGACCCAATTGACCGTCCTGCCACGCAACCGACGCCGTGTTGATGATCACACCGCGTTCACCGTCAGCCAGCGGGTCCAGCTCGGCCATGAGTCTCGCTGCGTGGCTCATCACGTTGTAAGTGCCAAAAAGATTTACGCGCAGAGTTTTCTCGAACACGTCGAAGGACAGCTTGCCTTCGCGCCCGACGATCCTGGCCGCCATGCCGACGCCTGCACAACTGACGGCGATTCTGGGCGCCGACCCGAAATGGGTTATTGCCTTCCCAAACGCGGCACTCACGGCGGCCTCGTCACTGACATCGGCTTGCAGGGCAAGGCCACCAATTTCGTCAGCGACTGCATTCGCACCTTCAGCATTGAAATCCAAAACGGCAACGTTTGCTCCGCTGGCGGCGAAATGCCTTGCCGTTGCAGCACCCAGTCCGCTTCCGCCACCGGTTACCAGGGCGATACATCCACTTAACTGCATGGTGCTCTCTCCAGTTTGGTATGTTCAATCATTGTTGTGCCTCATATCTATTGTCGGATGAGCCCGCCTCGGACCGCTGATGGTGATTTAGCTAGGGGATCAGGAACAGAGTAATGGCCGGAAACAGCACCAGGATCATGACCCGAATGATGTCAGAGGTGACAAACCACATCACCGCCTTGTAAGTTTGGGTCATCGGGGTTGAACGATCCATGGCGTTGATAATGAACAGATTCATTCCGACCGGAGGGGTGATCAGCCCGACCTCGACAACGATCAGAACCAGAATACCGAACCAGATGGCCACATGTTCGGGGCTCATGCCGAAATCCAGTGCGCTGATGACCGGAAAGAAGATCGGGATTGTCAGCAGGATCATTGACAGGCTGTCCATAAGACATCCAAAGATCAGATAGAACACCAGGATCAGGCACAACACCATCCACGGGCTGAGCCCAAGTCCAACGACCCAGCCAGACAGTTCCTGCGGTACCTGAGTGAGCGCTAGGAAACTGTTGTACAGCCCCGCGCCCAACACGATGAAGAAGATCATCGCCGTGCTTGAGGCCGTGGCAATGATGCTTTCGACGAAGACCTGCCAGTTCAGATTGCCCGAGATCAATGCGATCAGCCCGGTTCCCGCCGCCCCCACGGCTGCGCCTTCGGTTGGGGTGAACCAGCCAAGATAGATGCCACCAACAACAAGGCCAAAAACCAGCAGGACAGGCCAGACATCCAGCAGTGCCCGTACGCGTTCAGGATAAGGGATCGCTTCGCGGGTGCCGGCGGCGTCAGGATACATGCGCACATAGATCGAAATCGTGATGATATAGCCGAGCGCTGCCAGAATGCCGGGGACAAAGGCCGCGAGAAACAGCTTGGCGATATTCTGTTCCGTCAGGATCGCATAGATCACAAGGATCACCGAAGGCGGGATCAGAATGCCCAATGTGCCGCCAGCAGCAAGCGTTGCGGTCGAAAACCCGCCGGAATAGCCGTAGCGGCGCAGTTCGGGCAGCGCGACACGGCTCATCGTCGCGGCGGTGGCCAGGGAGGACCCGCAGATTGCGCCAAATCCGGCACAAGCGCCAACTGCCGCCATGGCGACGCCCCCTTTACGGTGGCCCAACCAGCTTTCGGCCGCTTTGAACAAGGCCGAAGACATGCCCGACAATGTCGCGAACTGCCCCATCAGCAGGAACATCGGAATGATCGTCAGCGAATAGCTGGAGAAGGTAGAGTAGGTTTCGGTTTTGAGCTTGGCCATGAACATGCTGGTGCCACCCATGGCAAAATACAGCCCGCCAATCCCGCACAGCAACATGGCAAGGCCAATCGGCGCGCGCAGGAAAATCATGATAAGAAGTACGGGAAAGGACACGTAGCCCAGTTCGAGCATGGTCAATGTGCGGCCTCCCCGCGATAGGGCAGGATATGACGCCCGGTGACAAGCTCGATGACCTGCGCGACGGCGCAATAGACAGCAACAAGTGATGCGACAAGGGCGGCAACAAAGCTTAGCCCATAGGCCCACCAAACAGGAAATTGCAGCAGAAAGGTCGTTTCACCATAGTCCAGCTTGTTTTGCATGCCGACAAACAGGCGCCATGTAATCAAAAGGATGACAAGCGACAGGATGATTTCCCAGAACGTGATGATCACCTTGTTCACCTTAGCCGGAAGGGCGTTTGTGAATACATCGACCGTGGCGTGAGAGCCGTAGAGCTGGCAGATCGGCAGGAACGAGAAAATGGCGAATGCAACGCCGGCTTCGACCAGTTCAAAATCGCCATTCACCGGCCCGACGCCCGATGCAATCAGCGCATTTGCTGCTGCTTCCGACAGTGACGTCAGAATGTCCGAGTGACCCAGCGTGTTCAAGCCGCGCCCCAGCACGCTGACACAGGTCAGCAGGACCAGCGCAGTCAGAACCACACCGCCGAGAACGGCCATGAAGCGCGCGATGCGCTCAACCAGTTTCTGCATGATCAACTCCAAAGGGATTGCTCTCCCAGCGGGAAATAGCGCCGGAAGAGCGACCGGATCAGTTGCCGGAGTATTGCGAAATCAGTTCGAGCGCGCGGGCGCGCAAGCCGGTTCCGTCCAGACCTTTTTCATCCATCTCGGCGATCCAGGCGTCAGTGGTCGGCTGTGATGCTGCCTTCCATTCCGCAACCTGTTCCGGGCTCAGCGTGATGATGTTGTTGTCGCGTTCCATCGCCTGCTTGTGTGGCCCGTCATCATCGGCCTGCATCTGCTTGCCTGCGAAGGCCGAGAATTCAGCGCCCGAGTTGGCGTCGATGATGGCCTTCAGATCATCCGGCAATGCATCCCAGCGGTCCTTGTTCATCGCGAAGATGAAGGTGGTGGTATATAGCGTGTCGTCGCCAAAGGTCGTGTGGTTCCCGACCAGCTCGTTGACCTTCAGGGCGCCTGTCACTTCCCAGGGAATCACAGTTGCGTCGATCACGCCTTTAGACAGCGCTTCAGGTACCGCGGGAACAGGCATGCCAACGGGGGTTGCCCCAAGCGAGCTGAAAAGGCCGTTCGTTACGCGTGTCGGTGCGCGCAGCTTTACACCGTTCAGATCTTCGATGCTTTCGATCGGCTCCTTTGAATGGATTAGACCGGGCCCGTGCACCCAGAGCCCGAGAACTTTGAACTGCTTGAAGTCATCGTCCATCATGGTTTCTTCGGCCAGATCCCAATAGGCGCGTGAGACGGCTTCTGCATTCGTCATGGTGAACGGCAGTTCGAACACTTCGGTCCGGGGAAAGCGGCCCGGCGTATATCCGGACACCGTCCAGACAATGTCGGCCACACCATCAATGGCCTGGTCGATCAGTTCGGGGGGTTTGCCCCCAAGCTGCATGGACGGAAACCTTTGAATTTCGATCCGGCCATCCGAATCCGCTTCGACCTTGTCGGCCCAGACATCCAGAACGTTCTTGGGTACGTTGGCTTGTGCTGGCAGGAATTGGTGCATCCGCAGTGTCACTTCGGCCGCAATGGCAGTGGTTGACATGGCGCCAAAAGCAATCGCCGCCACTGCAGATTTGAGTATGGTTCTGCGCAAGTTGGTCATGGTCTCCTCCCTAGATGACCTATGAGTATCATCCCCTGTTCATGATTGCTCATATTAGTTATGTTTTATAACGATTTTGATCCACTTTCTTAGTGTTTGGTTTCAGGTCCTTTTCGGAAAACAGAATGCTCACACATGTGAACCTTTTCGTCGAAACGCTACGCAACAGACAGGTTATGCGCGGACGCCAAGTTATCCTCTCAGGATTACATTGCCCTCGGTTGGCTCAAAGGTAAATTGAGATTTCTTAGATTTTAGTTTCTGTTTTCGGTAACTAAAGCGCGAAAACGGTGGATTTGCTTTCCCTGTTTCAATTGGACCAGCGCCCGCGGTGGAATTCAAGACCGTGTGTTATCGTCGGTGACAGCTTCAACTGCCTTGCCTGCGAGCTTCAGGAAAGTTTCGCGTTCATTCGGAGTTAGCCCTTCGAGTATCTCGTTTTGCAGGTCAATTACGACTGGCGCAGCTGCCGCTAGGATGTCTTTTCCTTTTTCGGATAAGGTGACCTCTCGCGCGCGTCTGTCACGTTGACTGACCGAGCGTTTGACGTAGTTTTTCTGCTCCAGCCGGTCGATAACCCCGCCGATTGTTGCGCGGTCATAGGCGATTTTCGCTGCGACTGTCGCCTGATCAATGCCGGGTTCGGCGCGAATTGTTTCAAGTGCTGCGTACTGAACGGATGTAAGGTCGATCCCGGCCTCCTGCATCCGGACCGAGAACACGTGGGTTGAAATCTGATTGAGCCTGCGGATGAGGTGACCCGCCATTCCGTAAATACTCATTCAAAACCTCCGAAATCACTTTACACCGTCACTTTTTCAGAACTACCGCGGCAATTAGTGAGTGTACATATCTTTGTTGACAAGAAATAGTAAGTATAGTTATTAAAATTGCAGGAACCTGCGGAGGAGGGGACAATGCAATATTACGTTGATGGATTTCGTCCGGGTGATCCGGATATCAAACCGGCTGCGTTCGGTCACCACAACCACCCCACAACCCTCCCCGAAAAGGTTGATGTTCTGATCGCGGGTTGTGGACCGGCCGGGCTTTGCCTTGCGGCGCAACTGGCCGGGTTCGCCGAAATTTCGACAATGATCGTGGATCAAAAACCGGGTCCGATGGAGAAAGGCCAGGCGGACGGTGTCAACGTCCGTTCGATGGAGATGTTTCAGGCGTTTGGTTTCGCTGAGAGAGTGAAGCGCGAAGCGTATTGGGTCAACCAAACGGCATTCTGGACGCCCAATCCCGCAAACCCGGACCACATCCGCCGGGCGGGCACGGTGCAGGACGTGGCCGACGATCAATCCGAGATGCCACATACCTTGATGAATCAGGCCCGGATTCATGAGCTGTTTCTGGACGTGATGAGAAACGCTCCAACGCGGCTGCAACCCCATTACGGGCTTCGTGTCAGCGATTTGACGATTGATACCGGTTCCACGGATCACCCTGTCACGGCCGAGCTTGAACGCCTGGGCGATGATGGTGACGTGGTAAAACGGCTTACAGTACGTGCGAATTATGTCGTAGGCTGTGACGGTGCACGCAGCAATGTGCGCAGGGCTATCGGGGGTAAGCTGCAAGGCGACGCCGCACACCAGGCGTGGGGCGTTATGGACATATTGGCGAATTCCGATTTCCCCGACTTGCGGCGGAAATGTCTTGTTCAATCGGCATCGGAAGGAAACGTTCTGATCCTTCCGCGCGAAGGCGGATACCTGTTCCGAATGTATGTCGAGCTTGACAAACTGAACCCGGATGAGCGGGTCGCCAACCGCAATCTAACGGCTGACCATATCATCGCTGCCGCGAACCGGATCATGCGTCCTTATTCCATCGACGTAAAAGAAGTCGTTTGGTGGTCGGTCTACGAGATCGGCCACAGGTTGACCGACAAGTTCGACGATGTCCCGCAGCATGAAATTGCAACACGTACCCCACGCGTGTTCACGGCGGGCGACGCCTGCCACACCCATAGCCCCAAGGCGGGTCAGGGGATGAACGTGTCGATGGGCGATACATTCAACCTGGGTTGGAAACTGGTGCATGTGCTGACAGGAAGGTCAATGCCTGACCTTCTTCACAGCTACTCGGCCGAGCGTTTGCAAGAGGCCAAAAGACTGGTCGAAACCGACCATAAATGGGCCCGGATCATGAGTGCGCCACCGGGCGAGTCAGAGCTTGACGGCACCGACATGCCCCGATTTCAAAAACAGTTTATCGAAAATCTGGAATTCACCGGCGGGCTTTCGGTTCACTATGGGCCTTCGGACTTGGTCGCCGAACCGGTTCACCAGCATCTGGCGCGTGGGCTGGTTATAGGCAAGCGATTTCATTCCGCACCAGTTGTCCGGCTTGCGGATGCCATGCCTATGCAATTGGGACATGTGGCCGAAGCGGATGCGCGTTGGAGGCTCTATGCCTTCGCTGGACAGGGAGACGCAGGTACGCAAGGCGGATCGATCCATCACCTTTGCGAGGCTTTGCAAAGCGATCCGAACTCTCCTCTGCGACGGTTTGCGCGCCCATACGAAGACATCGACGGTTTGATAGACCTTCGGGCCATCTTCCCGCAGGATTTCAAATCGCTGAATTATGAAGATATGCCGTCTCTTTTGAAACCCGAGAAGGGCAGGTACCGCCTGCGCGACTTCGAAAAGGTTTTTTGTGTTGATCACAAGAGGCGCGAAGACATCTACGAAATGCGCGGAATTGACCGGATAAAGGGCTGTATGGTCGTCGTCAGGCCGGACCAATATGTGGCGCATATCCTGCCATTAGAGTGTCACGCTGACCTGTTTGACTTCTTCTCCAGGCTGTTTGTTTCGGGCGGCGGTTGATAAGTGCGACGTCTTAGACCGCAATGGACAGAGGCTCCGGGGGGAGAATGGATTGTTGCATCGGTGCATGGTTCGGCAAGATTACCGCCTGGGCAAATCTGGATTGGCGCTTGAAGCCGCCCGTGTCGCAGGAAGGCTCTCTAGCCAGTCAGCTAAGCGCGGGTATTTCAGGACGCGTTTAACGCGGCCAGAACCTCGGTGCTCACCACAACACCGTCAGCCTCGGCTGCCGCCCGTTTGGCCAGACGCCCATCACCCGGAACACGGGCGTTCCCATTGCCGACAATTTCTGCGCAAATGCGCGCGATATATTGATTGAAGTCCGCGTTGCCGAACCGCGTCGGATCAATCGCTATCAGTGTCGCACCGCCTTTGATGTTAAGGGCTCCGAACGTCTCGCGTTCTTGATTGTCCACGGAAAGGGTTCCACCAGCCAGGGCGGCACCCAACACCTCAACCATGAAAGCGATTGCGGCGCCCTTGTGCTCGCCAAAAGGTAACAGGCTGCGGGTTTCCAGGATGGCGTTCGGGTCCGTACTGGGTTGGCCGTCAGGATCCAGCCCGGAGGGGCGGGGCAGGTCGTGCCCCTCGGCTGCGGCCATGCGGATATCCATCAAAGCAACCATTGAAGACGCCTGATCCCAGACTATCGGCGCACCGTCCTCGCGCGGGCAGGCAAAAGACATCGGGTTGGTGCCAAAAACCGGGCGCACCCCGCCTTGCGGCACCACCATGGACAATGAGTTGATCACGGCGAAAGCTACCAGACCAGCCTCGGCCAGCGGTTCGGTGTCAAACCGCAACGCGCCCAGATGGTGGCAATTTGCGCAGGTGAACGCGGCAATGCCGTATTCCTGCGCCATTTCGATCAACGTGTCGCGGGCTTCTGCTGCGGCGACCTGATAATATCCGTTATCGGCATCACCGCGCAAAACGCCCGGGGCAGCCTTTTCTACCTTGGGTTTCGCATTGCCGTTTGCATAGCCCGAGGTGAAGCTTTGGACATAGACCGGTAGCATACGCAATCCGTGGCTGCGCGGTCCGTCCCGCTCGGACCGGGTAACAATGTCGGCCAAAATATCGCTGCCCTGTGCATTAACTCCGGCAGAAACAAGTACGGATTTCGCCAGCGCCCGAACCTCGGCAAGAGTAAGCGTTTTGGTCGATTGTTCGGTCATCATTTCAAATCCAGTCTTTTTACTTCAGGGGTTAGGCACGCGCACGCGCGTTGGTGGGATCAACGGCGCAAGTATCGATCACCTCGGCATCGCGCATTTCGTAATGGACCAACACCTGCATCCTTGTACCCGGCGCGGTCATATCGTTTGGTACAAGTGCCATCGCTATGTCGTGGTTGCAATAATAAGAGAACCCACCCGACGTAACGCGCCCGATCAGTTCACCGTTTGCATAAACACCCTCATCGAACATCACCGAAGTTTCGCCAAAGGGAAGTTTCAACGTGACCAGCCGTTTGTGATTGCCCTCGCTTCTCTGCTTCTCCAGCGCCGCTTTTCCGATGAACTCGCGCCCCTCGGTGACGACAAACCGATCAAGGCTGGCCTCATACGGTGTCATGTCCTTGCAAATCTCGCGGTTGATGGCGCGATAGGATTTTTCAAGGCGCATGGACTCCAATGCCTCAAGACCGAAGGGTTTTACACCGGCTTTCAAAAGCAGGTCGACAAGGTGTCGGTTATACCCGACAGGATGGTGCAGTTCCCAACCCAGCTCGCCTGTGTAAGATACCCGAAGCAGGTGTACGTCTTTGGCATAGCCCACTTCACCCTTTTGCGCAGAGAGCCAGGGAAAAGCAGCATTCGACAAATCGTTGTCGGTCAGCGGTTGCAAAATCTCGCGCGCCTTGGGACCGGCCAGAGCGATCACACCCAACTGTTCCGAAACGTCTTCAAGGATAACCGATTGATCTTGTGGTAACAGACGTTGCAGCTGATCCCAGTTATAGGCGCGCCAATTCGGGGTCGAGACCAGATAGAAATCATTCTCGGCATAGCGGACAACTGTGTATTCCGCATCCATGCCACCATTGGGGTTTAGCAAAAGCGACAGGCTCATCCGGCCCACCTTGGGCATTTTGTTTGCCATCAGACCGCCCAGCCACCGCGCTGCGCCGGGTCCGCGTACAGTAAACTTGGTCATCGGCGACATCTCGATGAACCCGGCCTCTTCGCGGGTGGTGTGCACTTCCTCCTGAACGCGTTCCAAGTGGTTGGTGCGGCGGAAAGAATGTTCGGGGATCGCCTCTTGCGGCGATTTGGCGAACCAGCGCGGGAATTCATAGCCGTTGAAGCTGGTCCAGACTGCGCCATGCGCCGTCAGCAGATCGTAAGACCCCACGGTTTTCATCGGACGCGCGTTCGGGAAATCTTCGCCGGGGATATGCGCGTTCATATGCGTGCCCCAGGTTTCGCGAACCTTGTCCATGGTCCAGCGTTTGGAGGCGTAGTCAGAGAAACGGCGCGGATCCAGCTCCGACATGTCCATGCCCGGATCACCATCGACGATCCAGCGAGCCAGCCGTTCGCCCACGGTGCCGCCCCACAGAATGCCACCGGGCATCCCTTCGGCCAGCCACAGGTTTTTGTGCCCCGGAGCTGGCCCGGCAAGTGGCAATTCGTCCGGCGTCATTTGGAAGGGGCCGCGCGTGTTGGCCTTGATGCCCACCTCGCCAAGAACCGGCACCCGTTCGATTGCCCGTTCCCATTGGGTTTCCACGGCATCGAAATCCTCGGGCAAGAGGTCTGCGCCAAAGTCAGGCGGCACGCGGTCTTCGGCAAACAGTTTTAGGTCCTTGGTGAATTCATAGGGCCCGAACTGAATGCCACCGACATCTTCGCGCATATATGCGCCGTAATCTTCATCCCGCAGGATCGGGAACTCGGGCAAACCCTGCGCACGACGTTCCTTGAGCAGCGGAACGGTTTCCGTGGTCCAGTACTGGTGAACGATGGGAATGCAGGGCAGGTCCAGCCCAACGCGCCGGGCATTTTCACGGGCATAGTTGCCGGTGGCAAAAACCAGATGCTCGCACGTGATCTCTCCCTGATTGGTGGTCACTTTCCAATGACCGCTTTCCAGCTTTTCATACGCCTGTGCTTCGGTGTTCTGATAGACTGTGGCGCCCGCATCCCGCGCCAGCTTTGCCATTGCCATGGTGATGTCGGCCGGGTTCACATAGCCGTCCTCGGTATGCAGGATACCGCCGCGAATATGCTCGGACTGGTTCAGAAGGGGATGAACATCGGCAATTTCCGCGGGCGTCAGCAGTTTGCAGGGCACACCTGCAGCCTCGGCAATCGAGATATATGACTGGAATTCATCCCAACGTTCCTGTGTGTTGGCAACGCGCAGCTGACCCACTTTACGCAAGCCTACCGACGTACCCATCTTCTGTTCGACTTCTGAATAGATGCGGATGGTTTCTATCGTCATCTTCGACACGTTATGGGACCGCACGAAGGTGACCAGCAGACCGGCGGCATGCCAGGTCGAGCCTGAGGTCAGCGTGGTTCGTTCCAGCATCACCGCATCGCTACAGCCGTGCTGTGTCAGACCGTACAGAAGGGACGCGCCCACACATCCGCCGCCAACGACAACAACTTTGGCATGTGATTTCATTTGCCGATTTCCTTCTTGCGACTGATCATGGTGTCAGACGCTCTGCCTGCCCGAAATCAGTAAGATGAGAACGTTCCGAAGTTTTTACGGAAACATGGCGCCAGACAATCGCAAAAAATCTCTCCTGCGGCTTAGTTCAGGTCACCTCTCACCGGGTGCCTTCGCATTGGTCGCTGTCTGGGTCCCGGTCATTCGGTGCTGTCCAGCACGGCATCAATTTTTATGTGCCTTGTGTTGTTTCACCTTGTTATGTTAGCGCAAACTGTGCCAGTGAAGCCTGATACCTTTGCAAAACTGGGTTTCTGTTGCCTACGTATTGCGGCTTACAAGTGGGAGGAACAGGTGTATCTCGGTCTTGATTTGGGGACGTCAGGTCTTCGGGGAATTGTGGTCAGTGAAGACGGCGACGTCGTTGCCGAGGCCGAAGCAAGCGTGAATACATCGACACCGCATCCGGGCTGGTCAGAGCAAGAACCTGCGGATTGGGTTGAAGCGTGTCAAAAGGTCGTTGCCCAGTTGCGCGGGCAAAACAACGCTGCGGTTTCGGCAGTGCGTGGCATTGGTCTTAGCGGGCATATGCATGGCGCGACGCTTCTGGACCGAAATGGTAGCGTCTTGAGGCCCTGTATCCTTTGGAACGACACCAGGTCTGCCCGTGAAGCTGCCGAACTGGATGCGCTTTCCGCGATGCGATCAATCACCGGAAACATCGTTTTTCCCGGCTTCACTGCGCCTAAACTGGAATGGGTGCGCAGGCATGAACCTGACGTTTTTGAAAAGACTGCCAAAGTGTTGCTCCCCAAAGATTATTTGCGCTTCTGGTTGACCGGAGAATACATCAGCGACATGTCTGACAGCGCGGGTACCGCGTGGTTGGACGTCGGATGCCGTGAATGGTCGGAAACAGCGCTTGAGCTAAGCCACATGCGTCGGGATCAGATGCCCGAACTGGTCGAAGGCAGCGCCGCCGGGGGCGAGCTGAGGGCGGAGATTTTGCAGCACTGGGGTCTGACCGGACCCGTTGTTGTTGCAGGTGGGGCAGGTGACAACGCAGCGGCGGCCTGTGGTATTGGAAGCATCGCCGAAGGCAGCGGTTTTCTATCGCTGGGAACGTCGGGTGTGCTGCTGGTTGCCAAGGACAGTTACGCGCCCGCACCGGAAACGGCGGTTCATTGCTTCTGCCACGCGGTGCCGGAGCGCTGGATTCAAATGGGCGTCATCCTGTCGGCGACCAACAGCCTGAACTGGCTGTCCCGGAACCTCGGCCAATCCGTTGGCGCACTCGCATCGGCGTTGCCGGATACCGTCACCGGGCCGTCGAAGACAATGTTCCTGCCATACCTGTCGGGGGAACGTACCCCTCATAATGACAGCGCCATCCGGGGGGCATTCATGGGGCTGGATATTGCGTCAGATCCAGCGGATCTTGCACAGTCCGTGATGGAAGGTGTCTCGTTCGCGCTGCGTGATTGCCTTGAAGCCCTCAGGAGCACGGGAACAAAGCCTGAAAGCCTGATGGTCGTCGGCGGGGGTGCACGATCCCGGTTCTGGGTCGAGACGCTGGCAACTGTTCTGAACATTCCGCTTGCCTTGCCCAAAGGCAGTGAATTCGGAGCCGCCATCGGAGCGGCGCGCCTTGCTGCCTGTTCAGTAATTGGTGCAGACCCGGCGGAGCTCATGACATCGCCAGAAACCTCAGAAATTGTTCAGCCGCGCGCGGGGTTATTCGACGCCTATGAGGCTGAATATCAAAGATACCGCCGGTTCTATGCCGCTCTATCCCCCCTGTCTGCGCCATGATGAAGGGCGCCACTTCCGTACCCATCGAACAGGTTGTTCTGGAAGATGGCGCGATGTCAGTTTCCCTGCTGAGCTATGGGGCGATCACACAAGGGTGGTGGATCGGTGAAACGCCCCTGATCCTGGGCTATCCAAACCCGCAGGAATATCTGACCGACCCTTATTACATAGGCGCAATCGTGGGTCGCGTCGCCAATCGGATCGGTGGCGCAAAGTTTAAAATGCAGGATGGCGCTTATCGCCTGTCAACGAATGAAGGGGAAAACACGCTGCATGGCGGTGTGGTCGGGCTGTCACGCAGCCACTGGATTATCAGGAAGACCAAGCAGAACCGTGCAGTTCTGTCCTTGACGTCACCTGACGGCGCTGACGGTTTTCCCGGAGAAATCAGGTTCGAGATTCATGTCGAGCTGGCTTTTCCACGGCTGAATTACACGATCACCGCATGGCCGGACCGGCCTACGCCGATCAGCATTGCGCAGCACAATTACTATACTCTTGGGTGCCAAAGCGGTATTCTTGACAGCCGATTGACCCTGAATTCCAAGCGGGTACTGGAACTGGACGACAGCTCCACTCCGACAGGCGTCGTGGATGAGATCGAAAACCAAGCGCTGGATTTCTCATCCCCGCGCGTTATCGGTGATGAGGGGCGTGGCATTGACCACTACTTCGTGTTTGAAGAGGCGGGCAATTTCGATCGACCGGTTGCCACAGTCGAAACACCGTCAGGTTTGCGCATGAATACCTACTCTGATCAGCCCGGCGCGCAGGTCTATTCCGCCGCGCACCTGTCCGATCCTTTCACGCCATGCGCAGGGCTTTGCATTGAGCCTTCCGGTTACACGGACGCTGTGAACCACCCATTGTTTCCGTCCGTCATCTATTCTCCGGACAATCCGTATAAACAAGTTCTGACGTTGGAAATCGCAGAGGATCAGGCATGAAAGTTGCGATATCGGTGTATGCTCTGGCCCTTTGCGTGACACTGTCGGCGGCGCAGGCGCAAGACCTCGGGCCGCTTCCTCAATTTGTAGAACCGGACCTTGTCAAGGTCGAACTGGGACAGTTGCTGTTTTACGACCCGATCCTGTCGGGGAACAAAAACATCAGCTGCGCCACTTGTCATCATCCGAAACTGGGAACGTCAGACGCGCTGTCTCTGGGTATCGGCGAAGGCGGTGTGGGGCTGGGGGCAGCGCGCAGGCTTGATCAGGAAAACATGCCCGAGCAGCGCATTCCCCGAAATGCACCGGGGCTGTGGAACCTTGGGGCGCTGGAATTCACCACCTTCTTTCATGACGGGCGTCTTGAGGCAGACCCGTCACAGCCTGACGGGTTCCGAACGCCCTTGGGCACAGATATGAGGCCGGGCTTCCAATCTGCACTGGCCGCGCAAGCGATGTTCCCGGTCTTGTCGGCTGACGAAATGGCCGGCCACTATTCGGAAAACGAAGTGAGCAAAGCCGTACGTCTTGGGTTGCTGACCCAAAAGGACGGCGCATGGGAGCTTATCGCGGCGCGTGTTGCCGCAATCCCGGAATACAGGGCGCGCTTTGACCAGCTCGCGCCCGGAGAAGAGATCACTTTTACCGCAATCGCCAATATCATTGCCGATTTCATCGCCTTTGAATGGCGCGCTGACAACAGCCTGTTTGATCGCGCGATGCAGGGGAAAGAGGCGCTGCCCGAACAGGCACAAATGGGGCTCGACCTTTTTTACGGCAAAGCCGGGTGCAGCACCTGCCATTCCGGTTGGTTCCAGACGGATCATGGATTTCATTCTATCGCCATGCCGCAAATCGGGCCGGGAAAAGCCGCCCGGTTCGAGAACCATTTTCGCGACGACGGGCGATTGCGTGTGACGGGCAATGCGGATGACGCCTTCACATTTCGCACGCCATCCTTGCGCAATGTGACCCTTACGGCACCCTATGGTCACAACGGAGCCTACGCGCGGCTTGAAGATGTTGTCCGTCATCATCTGGATCCGGTCGCAGCTTTGCGCAGCTATTCGGTCGAAAAAGCAGCGTTGCCAGAGTTTCCGGGCGCGGAAGATCAAAAAGCCTTGCTCGACCCCACGCTGACCGAGGCGATTGCCGTGTCGAATGATCTGGCCCCAATCAGCCTGAGTGATGATGAAGTAAACGCCATTTTGAGCTTTCTCAGCACATTGGAAGACCCGGCGGTCCGGCTGGGTGTGCCAGCGCATGTTCCCAGCGGTTTGCCTGTTGATCAATGATCAGCGGTCGATGCGAAGCACTTGGTTGCTTCTGAAGGTCTGCCAATCACCAACTGTACCGTCCGGCCAGATAACCCGCAGCTCCAGTTCGTCCGCGTTGCCCAGGCCAAAGTGGTGAAGTCCAGAGATGCCACTTGCGTGACCACCGCCAATGGTCACTTCCCGCGTTTGGACTCTGTCGGAGGTTTTGACTTCAATGAAGCTGCCGACAGCTGCGCGGTTGGGACGATCCTGGCCAAGATCAACCTGAACCCAGTTTCCAAGCTGTTGTTCGTTCTGAAATATCTCAAGTTCCGACCCGCGATTGACCACGACCAGATCAAGCGATCCATCCCCATTCAGGTCGGCCAAGGCTCCACCGCGGGACTTGCCCATGGAGGCGACACCCGCCGCTGAGGCAGCTTCGAAAAACTGGCCATTTGCGGATTGCAGCAACAGGTTGTTGGGGTCGGTTTGCGCCGCATCAGGCATCTGTTCGACATTGCCCTTGGCGACAAATATGTCGTCGCGCGCGTCGTTATTGACGTCGCCGAACTGCGCATGCCAGCCGGTTGACGGGCGACCATCGCCACCGACATGCGGCCTGTGCGCCGTTGTCCCCCGGTCATAAGTCGCGTCGCGCCATGTCGGCCCCTCGGCCGTGGGATCAAAGATCTGAAACTTTTGATCCCCCATCGAGGTCAGGTAAACATCAGGGAAGCCGTCCCCTGATATATCCCTTGATGCAATCCCCATGCCCCAGATCGAATAGGGCAGCCACCCATCTTCCGGCGCGTAAAGGCGTGGCGTGTCTTCCATAGCCCAAAGCTGCTCTTGCCCGCCGCGTACATAGTAATGGCGGTCGTTACTGACACGCAGGTCCGCGCGCCCGCTGCGCGCCCAGTCGGAAAACAGTATGGACAAGGAACAATGTCCCGGTACCAGGTGGAGAGGTGGGCCATAAGCCGTCCCTTCGGGGCGATACAAAAGCGTCGGCCCGCAGGCTTCAAACGGGCCATCGGGATTGGTTCGGTCGACATATGTTCCAAAAGCCAGTGTCGGCAGGGATTGACCGCTTTCCCAAGTGGCGGAAAAACCGGTGGTCCAGTGTTCCTGAGACTGGAAATTCAACGAGGTGAACGGTTCGAATGCGCAATTCGCCTTGCCACGCAACAAAACGTCTTCACCAACACGCAAAACCGCCAAGTCCACAAATCCGTCCCCGTCGATATCCACTGGGTAGGCGCCGGTCACGCCGGTCAGGGACAGTGCGCTTGGCGTTTCTGACCGAAAACTGACATTGGGTCCTGATGTGTTGACAAACAATTGCGCCGGATTGGTTCCCCCTGCGGCAAACAGCTCGGGCCGATCATCGCCGTTGCAATCGAAAACGGCGACGCCTCCGCCGACGAAGTGCTCCCATCCGCCGTCGTAAACATGGCTCGGGACGTCGATACTGTGAAACTGCGGCAGGCTGATGTCAGCCATGGCGGTGGAAGCTGTCGCTAGCAGGATCGTCAGTTCAACTTGCATTTTCCGCCAGTTCCCTGACTTTCAGGATCGAGACTTGTTCGATCCCATAGGCCGCTGCCCCTTTTGCCCACATTGAATCCCCCCAATGGTTTACGTTGATTTCAGGCAGTGGCGCGTCAACGCTGACGACACCGTTTTTGATGCGGGTCATCACTGCGTCGGAATGCAGGTATTCAAAGCTGCCTCGGGTGCCGGACAGAATGATACATTCCGGGTCGAACAGATTGATCAGGTTGGAAAGCCCCATTCCAAACATCTGGCCAGCGCGGGACAGAACTGAAATGGACCGGGCATCACCGGATTGGGCGGCGGCGTGAATATCAGCAAGAGTGTGCGGGTCAGTAGCCTGGCTGGCAATGGTTGCCTCGCGGATCAGGGCATATTCCCCAACATAAGCTTCAAGGCATCCGCGTTGCCCACACTGACATAACGCGCCATCCAGCTGAACTTTGACATGCCCGAATTCCGCGCCGCAGCCGCGCTCGCCGCGATATAGTTTGCCATCCAACACAATGCCCAGACCAATGCCGTGTTCTATCGTGACAACCAGAAAGTTCTTCAGCCCTTTGCCAAGCCCGAAAAGCTGTTCGGCCTTTGCAACCAGATTGGCGTCATTCTCGATAAACGCGGGGCAGGGGAGCACTTGGGACAGAAGCGGGCTCAGATCCACATTGCGCACTGTCAGCGAAGATGACCAATGTACAAAATTCCGCTCTGCGTCGACCAGTCCGGCAATTCCGATGCAGACGCCGGAAACCTCTGTCAGGGACCTGCTTGCAGAGGCGCAGGCCTGTTCCAGCGCCGTGCAAATCTTTTTTGCAAACGCTTCCGGGGCCATCCGGGCCTCTTCCAACGGATGTGTGTAGGAGATGATCTCAGTGCCTTCAAAATCGACCAGGATGACTGAAATCTGGTGCCGGGCCACTTTTACACCGGCAATCAGGTGACATCCGCCATGCAGTTTCAGCAGCACACGTGGTCTGCCGCGGCGCGCGGATTTTGACGGTGTTTCGCTTTCGATTTCCTGAATCAGACCAGCCGAAAGCAGATCTGAAGTTGCTGTTGTCACTGTCGCCGGGCTGGTCTCAAGCGCGCTTGCAATGTCGATCCGCGATATCGCTCCGGTCGACCGGATTTGTTCCAGCACGCGCAAACGGGTGATGTTTCGTTGATCCGTAGCGTTTGAAGAAACCTTGCTTTTCAGCATTCTGCCCTCGCGAATCTGGTGATTTCCCAAACGTAAGCGGTTTTTCTTCTTTCGGGTAGCATAAATATTTTACTGACTGAAATAAATATGCTACTCAGAATTGTGAGAGCCACGAATCATGAAGCGATGGCTCGATAAACCGGGAGGAAATCATGAAACGAATTCTCAGCGCTTCTGCTGTGGCCGTCCTGATGGGGACGGTTGCGTTTGCAGAAACCACGGTCGGTGTCAGCTGGTCGAACTTCCAGGAAGAGCGCTGGAAAACCGACGAAGCGGCAATCAAAGCCGCGCTTGAGGCAGGCGGTGCCGAGTATATTTCGGCAGATGCGCAATCGTCGTCGGCCAAGCAGTTGTCGGATATTGAAAGCCTGATCGCCCAGGGTGTTGATGCACTGATCATTCTGGCCCAGGATTCTCAGGCCATTGGACCGGCTGTTCAGGCAGCGGCCGACGAAGGTATCCCAGTCATCGCGTATGACCGTCTGATCGAAGATGATCGGGCCTTCTACCTGACTTTTGACAATGTCGAAGTCGGTCGTATGCAGGCGCGTGCGGTGTTCGACGCCATGCCCAAAGGCAACTATGTGATGATCAAGGGCTCGCCCACCGACCCGAACGCGGATTTCCTGCGCGGTGGTCAACAGGAGATCATTCAGGGCGCTGTTGACAGTGGTGACATTGTTATCGTTGGCGAAGCCTATACCGACGGCTGGCTGCCTGCGAACGCGCAGCGCAACATGGAACAGATTCTGACCGCCAACGAAAACAAAGTTGATGCAGTGGTCGCGTCAAATGACGGAACCGCAGGCGGTGTAGTTGCTGCACTGACCGCACAAGGTATGGACGGCATTCCGGTGTCGGGTCAGGATGGCGACCATGCGGCTCTGAACCGGGTGGCCAAAGGCACGCAAACCGTTTCGGTCTGGAAAGACGCACGTGAGCTGGGCAAGGCCGCAGGTGAGATCGCAGTCGCGCTGAGCGGTGGAACGGCTGCGGCGGA
Organism: Ruegeria sp. O5; assembly: GCF_056535105.1. Lineage (NCBI taxonomy): Bacteria > Pseudomonadati > Pseudomonadota > Alphaproteobacteria > Rhodobacterales > Roseobacteraceae > Ruegeria > Ruegeria sp. O5. Next base: position 53,556 of record NZ_JBQERN010000005.1, read on the forward strand.
CGTCGAAGGCGCGGTCAGTTGGACTTCGCCCGGTGGGACTGAGATGACGTCAGTCTTCCTGGCGCCTGTGCCGATCACAAAAGACAACCTTTCCGTTGTGGTCGATGCTGGCTGGATTCCGCTGGAAGACCTGTGCCAGGGCGTCGAAAACGGCCCTGCACCCTGCAACTAAGTCAAGTCTCCAAACCATAACGTCTCTGGCCCGCAAGGCCGGGCCAGAGACCATAGCTGAACATGAAAGATCGGATATGACCGAAACTTCGTCTCAGCCGGTACCCCAAAAAGCAAAGGCCAACCTGTTCCAGCAACTGGAACTGGACATGCGGCTATTGGGCATGATCGGCGCCTTTATCATCCTGTGCATCGGCTTCAACATCGTAACGGATGGCCGTTTTCTGACGCCCAGAAACCTGTTCAACCTGTCGATCCAGACCGTCTCGGTCGCGATAATGGCCTGCGGCATGGTGTTCATTATCGTGATGCGCCACATTGATCTTTCGGTCGGCGCGCTGCTGGCGACCACATCCGCCGTCATGGCGATGACCCAAACCGAGCTTCTGCCGAACGTGCTGGGGTTAGGTTTAAATCACCCGGCGACTTGGGCAATCACCCTTGTTGTCGGCCTCGCAGTCGGAACCTTGATCGGCGCATTCCACGGTTGGATGGTAGGCTATCTGACGATACCGGCCTTTATCGTGACGCTTGGCGGTTTTCTGGTCTGGCGCAACGTCGCCTGGTACATGACCGATGGCCAGACAATCGGCCCGCTGGACAGCACGTTCCTGATATTTGGCGGAACCAACGGGACGTTGGGAACAACGGTCAGCCTTCTGTTCGGCCTTGCCGCCACCGCTATTGCGGTCTGGGCGTTGTGGAGCGGACGCCGCTCCAAGGCTGCCCATGGGTTCCCTGTGAAACCGGTTTGGGCCGAAACAACTTTGGCGGGGATCATTGGCATCGCCATTATGGGCTATGTCTTGATTGTCAACAGTTACTCGATCCCCACACGCAGGCTGGAACGTATGTTCGAAGCGCGGGGCGAGACCATGCCTGAGGGGCTTGTTGTGGGTTATGGTATCCCGATCTCGGTTCTGATCCTGATCCTTGTTGCAGTAACCTTGACTGTTGTCGCCCGCAAAACCCGATTTGGCCGCTATATCTTTGCTACGGGGGGCAACCCGGATGCGGCGGAACTGTCGGGCATCAATACCCGTATGATGACCGTCAAGATCTTTGCGCTGATGGGGTTCCTGTGTGCGCTGTCGGCGGTCGTGGCCTCGGCCCGTCTGGCCAACCACTCGAACGATATCGGCACATTGGATGAGCTTCGCGTGATTGCTGCGGCCGTGATCGGCGGCACCGCCTTGTCCGGCGGTATTGGTACGATCTACGGCGCGATCCTAGGCGCGCTGATCATGCAGGCGCTGCAATCGGGCATGGCCATGGTTGGCGTGGACGCACCCTTTCAGAACATCGTCGTGGGCACCGTTCTGGTTTTGGCCGTCTATATCGACATCGTCTATCGCAAACGTCTGGGAGCGAAATGATGCAAGCACAAGAAACACAGAACCAAACTTCGGGCCGTGGGTCCGGCCAGCCTCCGCTTGTCGAAATGCGCGATATCTCAATTTCGTTCGGCGGCATCAAGGCGGTGGACCGTGTCTCGGTCGACTTGTATCCGGGCGAGGTTGTGGGCCTTCTGGGCCACAACGGGGCCGGTAAATCTACGCTGATCAAGGTGCTTTCCGGCGCCTATCAGATGGACCACGGAGAGATTCTGATCGACGGCAAGAAGGTTGAGATCAACAACCCCCGCGATGCGCGTGCCAACAATATCGAGACGATCTACCAGACGCTGGCCTTGGCGGACAATCTGGATGCAAGTTCGAACCTTTTCCTGGGGCGGGAGATGGTCACGCCCTTCGGGTTGGTCAACGATGCCGCGATGGAGGCCGAATGCCGCAAGATCATGGCACAGTTGAACCCGAACTTTCAGAAGTTCAATGACCCGGTCTCGGCGCTATCCGGCGGTCAGCGGCAGTCGGTGGCCATCGCGCGTGCGGTGTACTTCAACGCGCGTATCCTGATCATGGACGAGCCCACAGCCGCGCTTGGCCCACACGAAACACAGATGGTGGCGGACCTGATCCAACAGCTCAAGGCGCAGGGGATCGGGATATTCCTGATCGACCACGACGTGCATGCAGTGATGGAGTTGTGCGACCGGGCTTCGGTCATGAAAAACGGGCAACTGGTTGGCACTGTCGACATCGCCGATGTCACGGACGACGATCTGCTGTCGATGATCATTCTGGGCAAAAAGCCTGGCGAAAAGACGGAATGAGGTAAACGAGATGACGAGCGGTTTCTTTCAGGGGATCGAGCAGGTCCAATTCGAGGGCGAGAACAGTAAGAACCCACTCGCATTCCGTCACTACAACCCGGACGAGATCGTGATGGGTAAGCGCATGGAGGATCACCTGCGTTTTGCCGTGGCGTGGTGGCACTCGTTCGCCTGGGAAGGCGGGGATCCGTTTGGTGGCTCGACTTTTGAACGTCCATGGCATCCGCAAGATGACATGGGCCGCGCCAAAATGAAGGCCGATGTTGCCTTTGAGATGTTCGAGATCATTGGCCAGCCCTATTTCTGCTGGCATGACGCGGATGTCCGTCCCGAACAGGGCAGTTTTGCAGAAAACCTGCGAACGCTGAATGAGATCACTGACTATATCGGTGAAAAGATGCAGGTGTCTGGCACCAAGCTGTTGTGGGGCACAGCCAATATGTTCAGCCACCGTCGCTGGATGGGGGGTGCCAGCACCAACCCCGACCCTGATGTCTTTGCATTTGCCGCCGCCACGGTGAAATCCTGTTTGGACGCGACCCACAAGCTTGGCGGCGAGAATTATGTGCTTTGGGGCGGGCGCGAGGGCTACGAGACGCTGCTCAATACCGACATGAAGGCCGAACTGGATCATATGGGCCGGTTCCTGAACATGGTGGTCGAGTACAAGCACAAGATCGGCTTCAACGGCACGATCCTTGTAGAACCCAAACCGCAGGAGCCGTCCAAGCATCAATATGATTTCGATGCAGCAACCTGCATCGGTTTCCTGCGCAAGTACGGCCTTGAGGATGAGGTAAAGCTGAACCTGGAACAAGGGCACGCAATCCTGGCAGGACACAGCTTTGAACATGAGATCGCTGTTGCCTCGGCCGAAGGTATGCTTGGGTCCATCGACATGAACCGAAACGATTACCAGTCCGGGTGGGATACGGATCAGTTCCCCAACAACACGCCTGAAGTCGCGCTGGCTTATTACCACATCCTGAAAGCGGGCGGGTTTACCACGGGTGGTACCAATTTCGACGCCAAGCTTCGCAGGCAATCCATCGATGCCGAAGACCTGATCGCGGCGCATGTGGGCGGGATGGATATCTGCGCCCGGGGCCTGAAAGCGGCAGCTGCGATGCTTGAAGATGGTGGTCTGGAACAGGCGCTGGCCGACCGGTATGCAGGCTGGAAAACGCCTAAAGCTCAGGCGATGCTAACCTCTGGCCTCGACGAGATTGCAGCGCGGGTGCTTGCCGAAGACCTCAATCCTCAGCCACGCTCGGGGCGTCAGGAAGTGCTTGAGAACTACGTGAACCGCTTTGTGTAATTTCGGTCGGCTGAGCCTGAACTAAAATATTCGGTGTACAAAGCCCCGGAAACGCGTGAGTTTACTTAGGCGTTGTCCGGGGTTTTCCCTTGTCGAACGCAGTGGCATCATGGGCCCGTCCGGGTCGCGCAGGTGGGACGACCAAAGACTTGGTGGAAAAATCGGCAGGTAAGGCAATCTTTCTAAGTGGCAACCTGATGCTACATGTGACGCGCATGTCGCTGACCACGAGCATTGGATTGATGGCGATATTTGCTGTCGATTTTGTCGATATGGTCTTTATCTCGATGCTGGGCAACGACGCGCTGGCCGCAGCGGTAGGTTATGCCGGGACGCTGCTGTTTTTCACCAACGCAATCAATATCGGTCTGTCGATTTCTGCCGGGGCGCTGGTCGCGCGTGAGTTGGGCGGCGGGCGGGCTGAACAGGCAAGGCAATACGCATCCAGTGTCGCCGTTCTGGGGCTGATCGTCGGGTTGGTAACCTCTGTTCTGGTGTTGCTGAACGTCAGCTTTCTGCTGTCGCTGCTTGGCGCAGAAGGCGAGGTTTTGCGGCTGGCGACGCGCTATGTGTCGATCATTCTGCCGACCATGTGGGTGATGTCGATTGCGATGGCAGCGATGGCTGTGCTGCGCGCCCACGGCGATGCGCGCCGATCAATGATGGCAACGATTTACGGCGGCATTGTGAATGCAGTTCTTGACCCGATTTTGATCTTTGCCGTCGGGCTGGGGTTGGATGGCGCCGCGATAGCCTCGGTTCTGGCGCGGCTATGCATGTTGGGAGCAGCATTGTGGCCCGCGCTGCGGGTGCATCAGGGATTTGCACGCCCATCGCTGAAACAGGTGGCACAGGATTTTCGGCCCGTGCGGGCCATCGCAATCCCTGCCGTTCTGACGAATGTCGCCACGCCGATCGGGAATGCCATCGTAGTGCGGGAAATTGCACAGTTTGGAACGGATGCGGTTGCGGGCATGGCGGTGATTGGGCGGCTGTTGCCGGTGGCGTTTTCGGTCATCTTTGCGCTGTCCGGCGCGATAGGGCCAATCATCGGGCAGAATTTCGGGGCAGAAAAATTTGATCGCGTGCGTGCCGCGTTTTTGGCCGGGATCAAGTTCACCGCAATCTACGTTCTTTGCATGTCGGCCATTTTGTTTTTACTGCGTTCGCCAATTGCGAATTTGTTCGCAGCCCAGGGGGAAACGCGCGTACTGATTTATCTGTTCTGCGGCCCGCTGGCATTGGCTTCGTTCTTCAACGGTGTGATTTTTGTGACAAATGCCAGTTTCAACAATCTGGGCCATCCGGTCTATTCCACATGGATAAACTGGGGTCGTCACACTATTGGCACATGGGTGTTTGCCATGATTGGCTCACAAATCGCCGGGGCCTCGGGCGTTCTGCTGGGTCAGGCTTTTGGGGGCGTCATCTTTGCTGTCATAGGATGGGTTCTTGTCGCGCGCGTAGTGGCACGGCTGGAACGGGTGCAAACGCCCGAGCCTTTTGCCGATCAGGGGCGGCTTCACTCGCTGTTCGGGCGTCGCGGCTGGTAAGCGATCAGGTCAGTTCCCCTGATTGCGCGCTTCCAGCCGTTCCAGGTTGACCACTGTCGACAGCATCAGGCGGTCATGGCTCCAATCCCGTGTCTGCTGGATTGAGGCCGACCCCAGAGCCAAAAGCGCACCAAAGATCAGCGTCATTCCAAGGAACACTGCCGGTAGGGCAGGTACCGATGGCTGAACATCGGTCAGCGCGATTACACGTTGCCGCAACACGCGTTTTGCCTTGCCGCCTGTCACAAAGGCAACATTCAGAACGCGTGGGCTGTTGGTTGAGATTGTCCGGGCGCAATAGTCCAGCAGGCACGCCGTGTATTCCCGCGCATCAATCCGTTTGCGCGCAACAACCGACTGGTCGCAGGCCAACTCGCGCAGCCGGCCGAACTGATACTTGAGCATCAGATAGGCGGGGTTCCAGAACAACAGCGGCCGCAGCAGCTCAAACCCCAGTTCCCATTCGACGTCACCTGTACGGATATGCTGAAACTCGTGGGCAAGTGCAAAACGCAACTCGCGCGGGGTGTCCAGCAGATGGCTGGGCAGAACGACGTGGCGGCGGCGAAGTCCTCGCACGGCAAAGGGCACAGTGATGCGATCGGACAGTCGAATATCCACCTTGGCGGACCGCCGCCAAAGAAAACTGGAATTGACAGTCTGACGGATCGTCATTGCGTCCCGCAAGGCACGCGCAGCGTACACGGCTGCGATACAGGCAAGTATGGCGGCAACGAGGGTGATCACAGGCTGCTGTCCGGACAATGCCAGATCAACCCACCTTTCGCGGGTGTTCAGCAGTGCTTCGAACTGCGTGGCAGGCATTGCGATGTCACCGCGCAGATAGGCTGCAACGGCGATATCACCAAGGGCCACGACACTGCCCGGCCAAGCGTATGTCGCCAGCGACGACACGCAAACCGCGAGAAACGGACTGGCAAGAACACAGATGCACAAGGTCTTGAGCGCCCGCAACTGTGCGACATAGCCATTGCGCAGGGCGGTGCGGCTTAGGGCTGTGCGGGTCACCAGCCAGATCACCGCCGAAAAGGCCAGCACGATGTTGAGTTCGATGAATGCGTCGAGAACCGGTCTAACCGCTGTCATTTTGCAGTCTCCTCTCTACCAGTGCTCGAATTTCCTCCAGGTCGGCTTCGCTCAGCCCCGCGTCGTCGACCAGCCGCGCCACCAGTGTGGCGGGGGTGTCGTCGAAAAGCGTGCGCGACAGATTTTGAAGCGAACGGGCCTGATATCTGTCCTTTTCCAGAAGCGGCGTATAGATCAGGGTCTTTCCCGACTTGTGGCTTTCCACAAAACCCTTCTCGTCCAGAATGCGCAGGATCGTGGCCCCGGATGTATAGGCCAGGTTGCGTTCTGACGGCAGGCGGTCCAGGACATCACGCACCGAGCCTTGCCCGAGGGCCCAGAGCTCGTTCATGAACTCCAGTTCGACCTCGGTCAGCAGATTTGTTGTCTTTTTCTTTCGCATTGGTCTCGGTGTCGTCATGGTTAGTATGCCTGACAGACAAGCATCCTTTCGCGATTTCTCAAAGTCTAAACTTTCCAGAAAACAAAAACGCCCCAGCCAATGGACAGGAACAGCGGTGTCCAGACGGGTTGCCCGACCAGCCCAAGCCACGCCAGGAAAATATATGCGGACCCCAGAAGGGTGATGAACAGGCGATCCCCCAGTGTGGTTGTCAGCCCCAGAACCCCGCGCCGTTCAATTCCGTCGCGGAATTTGAAGCCTTCCAGCAAGCCAATGCATGCTATGGCCGAGAAGATACCGACAAACACGGCCAGCGTGGCAGGTGTCCATGCCATCCAGAAATCGGGCCACAAGGGGTCCGTCCACGAGAACCCTTTTTCGGCCTCCTGTCCGACATTGCCCCATCCGGCCTTGGCCTGGGCAAAGGCTGTTGAGGGCAGGAAGGGGAGGGTGAGAAGCAGTTTTCGCATGTCGAACCTCACACACGTCCCATCGCGAAGCCACGCGCGATGTAGTTGCGAACAAACCAGATGACAATGGCACCGGGGATGATGGTCAGGGTGCCCGCGGCGGCCAGCAGACCCAATTCGTACCCGGCACTGGATGCTGTACGGGTCATCACGGCAGCGATGGGTTTGGCCTCGACCGCGGTCAGGGTCTTGGCCAGCAGCATTTCCACCCAAGAGAACATGAAGCAGAAGAATGCCGCGACACCGACACCTGCCTTGATGTTGGGCAGGAAGATTGTCACGAAGAAGCGCGGGAACGAATATCCATCCACATAGGCGGTTTCATCCAGCTCTTTTGGGATACCACGCATGAAACCTTCCAGAATCCACACCGCCAGCGGCACGTTGAACAGCGTATGGGCCAAAGCCACGGCCAGATAGGTGTCGAAAAGGTGGATCGACGAATAGAGCTGGAAGAACGGCAGGGCGAACACCGCCGCTGGGGCCATGCGGTTGGTCAACAGCCAGAAGAACAGTTGCTTGTCACCGAGGAACCGATAGCGCGAGAAGGCGTAAGCCGCAGGCAGGGCAACGCAGACGGAAAGTACTGTGTTCAGAGTCACATAGGTGATCGAGTTGATGTAACCCCAATACCAGGTTGGGTCTGTGAAGATTGTAATATAGTTTTCCAGCGTAAAAGTCTGGGGAAACAGGGAAAAGCCCGACAGAATCTCGTTCGTTGTCTTGAAGGACATCGCCACCAGCCAATAGATCGGCAGCATCAGGAACGCGATATAGAGGATCGGGATGATGGACCGCTTTTTCATTCTGCGTCGTCCTTTGTCATCAGAGTGTAGAAGAGCCACGACACCAGCAGCGTGATGGCGAAGTAGATCAGGCTCATCGCTGCCGCCGGGCCAAGGTCGAACTGCCCCAGTGCGATCTTCACAAGGTCAATCGACAGCAGGGTGGTCGAGTTGCCGGGACCGCCGCCGGTCAGAACAAAAGGCTCGGTATAGATATTGAAGCTGTCCATAAACCGCAGCAGAACAGCGATGGTCAGAACCGTCTTCATCTTGGGCAACTGGATATAGCGGAACACCGACCACGGGCTGGCGCCGTCGATCTTGGCAGCCTGATAATAGGCGTCGGGGATCGACACGAGGCCGGCATAGCACAGCAGCACGACCAGCGACGTCCAGTGCCACACATCCATGACGATGACGGTGATCCAGGCCGAAAGCGGCTGTTGCGTCATGTCATAGTTGATGCCCAGCACGTCATTCAGGAAATATCCCAGCAATCCGATTTTGGGCAGAGTGAAGATGTTCCACATCGAACCCACAACGTTCCATGGGATCAGCATCGGCAAAGCCATCAGCACCAGACAGACCGGCACCCAAAAGCCCTTGCGCGGCATAGACAGGGCAACGATGATGCCCAGCGGAACCTCGATCAGCAGGATTAGGAAGGTGAATAGGAATTGCCGACCAAGTGCTGCCTGAAACCGGTCGGATCGCAGGATCTGTTCGAACCAGCCCAAACCTTCCCAGAAGAACTGGTTGTTGCCGAAGGTTTCCTGCACCGAGTAGTTGACCACCGTCATCATGGGCACCAGCGCGTTGAACGCCACCAGCGCAAGAACGGGCAGGACAAAGAACCATGCTTTTTGGTTTTCCGTTCTCATTGCGCCCGCTCCTGAGTTGCGATCCAGCCGTCGCGGTAGACGCGGGATTGTTCGGGTTTGAATTGCAAGAAGACCTGTGATCCCGGTTCCGGTACACTGTGTTCGGTCACAACCTTGAGGGCGGTGTTGCCGACCACGGCGCTGACCACATAGTGGCGGCCGATATCGGCGACCTTGGTCACATGTGCCGGAATGCCGGAGTCGCCGAAACCTACATATTCCGGGCGGATACCCAGATCGGTACGGCCGCCGTCACCATGTGTGGGACCTTCCAGCATGACCTCGTGCCCTTCAAAAACGGCGCGGTCGCCTTTGGCTTCACATGGAAGGACATTCATACCCGGCGAGCCGATGAAATGGCCGACAAATGTGTGCTGTGGCCGTTCGAAAAGTTCGACCGGCGTTCCGATCTGAACCACTTCACCGTCCTGCATTACCACCACTTCGTCGGCGAAGGTCAGCGCCTCGGTCTGGTCGTGTGTCACGTAGATCATGGTTGCCTGCACGCGCTGATGCAGCTCTTTCAGCTTGGACCGCAGTTTCCATTTCAGGTGCGGGTCGATCACGGTCAGCGGTTCATCAAACATCACCGCATTCACGTCGTCGCGAACAAGGCCGCGACCCATCGAGATCTTCTGTTTGTTGTCCGGGCTCAGACCTGACGCGCGGGTGTTCAGCATGTCCGTGACGTCCAACATCTCGGCGATTTCCAGAACGCGACGCTTGATGGTTTCGGCGTCGACACCCCGGTTCTTCAACGGGAAGGCCAGGTTTTCGCCCACGGTCATCGTGTCGTAGATCACCGGGAACTGAAATACCTGCGCGATGTTGCGTTGGTCCGGGGGCAGGGCGGTGACGTCCTTATCATCGAACAGTATCCGACCTTCTGAGGGGGTAAGAAGACCGGATATGATGTTCAGCAGCGTGGACTTGCCACAACCTGATGGCCCCAAAAGCGCATAGGCCCCGCCATCGCGCCATGTCACGTCGATTTCCTTCAGCGCATAATCCTCGGGGCCTTTTGGTGACGGCATATAGCTGTGTCGAAGGTTTGAAAGCTTGATCTGTGCCATGTCAGGCCACCCTTTTGCCGTCTTGGCTGAAGTACCGGCAATGCGCTGGGTTCATGTAGAAACTGTGATCTTCACCGACCTGATAGGGATGCACACCAGCGGCGAGTGAAACCCAGGCTTCATCACCATGCTGGAAATGCGCGCTGGAATCAGAACCTGACAGTTCGGTCACGATCACACGTCCGGTCAGTTCGACATCGGCGTCAGACGTACGAAATGGCGTCACGCGATGAGGGCGCACGGCGACCATATATTCCCCGTCGGACATGTCCGAGACTGCCCAGCCGACATTACCTGCCAACTGCGCACGGGCGCTGGCAACGGTGATACGGGCCACATTGATAGGCGGGTCCGAGAATACACGCGCCGCGGCGATGTTTTCCGGATTGCGATAGATGTCGGTGGTTGGGCCGAACTGGGTCACGCGGCCGTCTTCCATCAGCGCGGTGTAGCCTCCCAGCAGCAATGCCTCTTCAGGCTCCGAGGTGGCGTAGACAACGACGGCCCCGCGACCAGCGAACAGATCGGGCAGTTGTTCGCGCAACTCTTCGCGCAGTTTATAATCAAGGTTCGCCAGCGGCTCATCCAGGAAGACGGCGCGGCTTTCTTTTGCGATGGCACGCGCCAGCGCGGTTCGTTGTTGTTGCCCGCCCGACAGCTCGTGTGGGCGGCGGTGCAGCATGGGGCGCAGTTGCAGCAGATCGGCGGCCTCTTCCACGCGGCCATCGATCTCCGATTTAGCCATGCCAGCCACGCGCAGGGGCGAGGCGATATTGTCGAATACAGTCATATGCGGGTAGTTCACGAAGAACTGGTGCACCAGACTGATCTGCCGCTTTTGCGTGTTCAACCGTGTCACGTCCTGCCCGTCCATCAGGACCTTGCCTGAGGCGATCGGGTCCAACCCGGCCATCATTTTGATCAGTGACGTTTTTCCGGAACCTGTCGCGCCCAATAGCACGTTGAAATGGCCGGTTTGCAGCGTCAGGTTGGTTGGCTTGATATGGATGACGTTGCCGACCCGTTTGGTCGCGTCTTGAAGTTCAATCATCTGGGAAACTCGCGGGGCATTCAGGGGTAGGCCGGGCTTAAGCCCGGCCTACGATGTTGCTTTTACTGGGACTGCCAGCGCTTAACCAGTTCGTCATAGTTGACGGTCTGGCCCTGCGGCTTTTCGTTCTCCAGCTTGGCCTTGGGCGAGCCCGCTTTTTCCAGCCAGAAAGATGGGTCCTGCGGTTCATTCAAACGCGGGCCACAGCCACCGTAGACACCGGCGCTTTCATCCGCGGCCTGCATACGGGCCATGGTGATGTCCATCTCTTCGGCCAGACGGTCCATCGCCTCTTGCGGTGTGAAGGCGCCCGAGTTCACGTCACCGATCTGCTGCCACCAGATCTGTGCCAGCTTTGGATAGTCCGGTACGTTGATGCCGGTTGGCGACCATGCCACGCGGTCAGGCGAGCGATAGAATTCGACCAGACCACCCAGCTTGGATGCGCGTTCGGTGAACGACTCGTGGTTGACCGAGCTGTCGCGGATGAAGGTCAGACCCACATGGGACTTCTTCACATCAACAGTCTTGGATGTCACGAACTGGGCATAAAGCCAGGCTGCCTGCGCACGATCCGAGGGGGTCGATTTCAGGAACGTCCAGGAACCCACGTCCTGATAGCCAACCTTCTGACCTTCTTCCCAGTAGGGGCCGTGCGGGCTGGGCGCCATCCGCCACAGCGGCGTGCCTTCGTCATCCACGGTGTTGTTGCCTTCGGATTTCGGCTTCACCATGTCGGCGGTAAATGCGGTGTACCAGAAAATCTGCTGGGCCACGTTGCCCTGGCTCAGTGCCGGCAGCGACTGATAGAAGTCATAAGACGCCGCACCCGGAGGCGCGTAGGCCCGCAGCCATTCGTCCCATTTGCGGATCGCATAGACCGCAGCCGGACCGTTTGCAGCACCACCGCGCGACACCGAGGCGCCGACCGGGTTACAGGTGCCCGCTTCCATGCGGATGCCCCATTCGTCAACCGGAATACCGTTCGGCTCGCCCTTGTCACCAGCACCGGCCATCGAAAGCCAGGCGTCGGTCATGCGCCAGCCAAGGTCGGGCGCGCGCTTGCCGTAATCCATGTGGCCGTAGATCGCAACGCCGTCGACTTCTTTCACGTCATTGGTGAAGAACTCGGCGATGTCTTCATAGGCCGACCAGTTGACCGGAACGCCCAGATCATAGCCGTATTTCTCTTTGAACGCGGCCTTGTTGGCCTCGTCATCGAACCAGTCCTTGCGGAACCAGTAAAGGTTCGCAAACTGCTGGTCGGGCAGCTGATACAGCTTGCCGTCCGGCCCGGTGGTGAACTGAATGCCCATGAAGTCATCCAGATCGATTGTCGGCGAGGTTGTCGCCGCCCAGTCGCCGCCCATCATGTCGGTCAGCGGATAGGCCAGTTGCAGACGCGAGTGGGTACCAATCAGGTCACTGTCGTTGACATAGCCGTCATACAGGTTCCGACCTGTCTGCATCTGGGTCTGAACAGCCTGGACCACTTCGCCTTCGCCAAGGATCTGGTGATTGACCTTGATGCCGGTGATTTCTTCAAACGCCTTGGTCAGAACCTCCGACTCGTAGGAATGCGTCGGAATACCTTCGGACAGGACGTTGATTTCCATGCCAGCGTAGGGCTGTGCAGCTTGGATAAACCATTGCATCTCGGCCATCTGTTCGTCTTTCGACAAGGTCGATGGCTGGAATTCGTCGTCGATCCAACGTTGTGCTGCGGCTTCGTCGGCCCAAGCGGACCCGTGCCCCGCAATGACGGCAGCCGCCGCCACTGCGGAAAGTAGATGTCTCCGCATCTGTCTCCTCCCAAAAATTATGGTTCTCCGGCGGGAACCGGATGCAGAACAGCATCAGCGATTTTTTGCGTATGTGTCAAACTAAATTTTTAGTAATTGACGTTCAGGCACTCCGGAGCCGCATGAATTGAATTTGTTTCCACCGCTGTAAATGATTGTAACTATATAATTATGTTATCGAAATTTCAAAATTTCTCCGCGAGGGAAATAGGGAACTCCACTGAGACCCATTGCAAGCAAGAGATGACAGAGGGTGCGTTGAATTGCATTCGCGTTGCGAGAGGCATGGACACTGATCCGGCACTCGTGAGAAGTCAGGCAAACCAGCTTCCCGGATCACTACTGCTGAAACTCAGTGCTCACATGGCACCAATCCGTTCCGACAAAAGGCCAGTTGTGGCAATGCGGATGTAGCACTGCCTTGCCGTTCACGGTATTCCGTGTCCATATAAAGGAAAATTCCGGAGCCGGTTCGTGAAGAAGAATACCCTCAACACCCATCGTGAGCTGGAATTGCTTGATGCCCTCAGACGTTTGGGTGGAACGGCCCGGAATTCGGATTTGGCGAATATGCTCGGCGTATCCGAAGAGACGGTGCGCCGAACGATCAAAGCCTTGTCAAAGGCGGGTACAGTCGAACGCGTTCATGGCGGAGCTTACCTTGCCGGAGTGCAGGGCGCCCCCAACTTCTTTCACCGGATATCACAAGACGCTGATGAAAAGCGTTTGATCGCCGGGCATACCGCGAAACTGGTTCGCGATCAGATGACCGTTTTCCTGGATGTGGGATCGACAACCGCCTTCGTCGCAGAAGAGCTGCGACAGGTCAGCAACCTCACGGTTGTCAGCAACTCCATCGGTGTCGTTCAGACCTTGGCCGGGGTCAACGGAAACCGGGTGCACCTTTTGGGGGGTGAGTTGCAGATCGATGAAAGGGGGACGTTTGGTCACGTCACCCACAAGCAGCTGCAACGCTATGCTTTTGACATCGTGATCCTGAGCACGGACGCGATTTCCGACAGCAAAGGGTTTCTCTACCACAGCGCGGTCGAAGCGGATCTTGCATCGGTGGTGGTCAGGTGTGCGGACCAGGTTGTCATGGCTGCAGCACATTCCAAGTTTGGTGAAAGGGCACCTTATGTGGGGCCGGATCCTCGGCTGGTGCATTCGCTGGTCACGGATGCTGTGCCAAAGGGTGGGGTGGCCAGATTCCTTGACCGTTGGGGCATCGAAATTCAGATCGCTGATGACAGCTAGGTTGCTGTTTCCAGACGCGGCCCGGATGATCTTGCTGCTTTGGGATGGAAGAAGCTAAGGAAGAGTGGCAGCCCGTAGGGGAATCGAACCCCTCTTTCCAGGTTGAAAACCTGGCGTCCTAACCGATAGACGAACGGGCCACTTGGTATCAGGTCACAAGCGCAAATGGCAGCCCGTAGGGGAATCGAACCCCTCTTTCCAGGTTGAAAACCTGGCGTCCTAACCGATAGACGAACGGGCCACGCTGGCTTGTGGAGGGCCTTTTACGGTTTCGCCGTGACCCCCGCAAGCGTAAAAACGCAGGGACGGGAAAGTTTTTTAACGCACCAAAGCCGCGTGTTAACGGGCTTCCGCCGCGTCCTCCAGCCTGAGCTGCACAGATTGGCGACCGCCCCAGGTGTTGACCTCTAGCCGACCCGCAAAATGAAAGCGTGCACCGCCGTGATTTGACAGTTTTTCGCCCATCGGCCCGTCAAAAGCACCAAAGGCAATCGCATCCAGCCCGCCGCCCATTCCATCGGTCAGCGACAGTTTCAGATGCGATTCACCGACCCGCTTGGCAAAGCGAACCTGCAGGTCAGGCAACGCATAGCGCGGGGCCGGGGCACCGGCGCCAAACGGTCCGGCCTGTTCGATCTGCTCGATCAGTTCCACGGTTGCCGCGCCGGGCATCAACGCGCCATCCAATTTCAGATCCGCATGTCCACCCTGGCTCGCCCCTTGTCTGGCCAGCAGCTCGCTCAGGCGCTCCATTGCGGGTTCCAGCTGATCGCGCATGACGGTCAAACCCGCGGCCATCTTGTGGCCGCCTCCTTTGACCAGCAACCCTTCGGCCGCCAGACGCTGGATCGAAGCCCCAAGATCGACGCCGGAAACCGAGCGGCCCGAACCCTTGCCTTCATCCCCGTCAAAGCCGATCACAATTGCGGGTCGATTGGCTGTCTCCTTCAGCCGAGAGGCCACGATACCAACGACACCGGGGTGCCAGCCTTCTCCTGCCGCCCAGACCAAAGGGGCGTCCAAGCCACGCGCCTCGGCTTGCTTCAGCGCGGCGGCACGCACCGCGTTTTCAATGTCGCGGCGCTCAGTGTTCAAGGCATCCAGACGTTCGGACAACGCCTGCGCCTCTTGCTGGGAATCGGTGCTCAGCAGGCGTGCGCCCAAATCGGCCTGACCGATCCGCCCACCGGCATTCACGCGGGGCCCAAGCAGAAACCCCAGGTGATAACTGTTCGGCGCGGTATCCATGCGCGAGATATCAGAGAGCGCGACAAGACCGGGGCGCTGCCGCTGTGCCATCACCTTCAACCCCTGCCGCACCAGCGCGCGGTTGGCTTCGATCAGCGGTGCCACATCGGCAACGGTCGCCAGGGCCACCAGATCCAGAAGGGCCATCAGGTCCGGCCCCCTTGCGCCTGCGTCGCGCAACTGACGACCAGCTTCGACCAGCATCAGAAACACCACGCCCGCCGCGCAAAGATAACCAAGATCACCGCTTTCATCTTGTCGGTTTGGGTTCACCACTGCGATACAATCGGGCAGCGTCTCGCCCCCCAGGTGGTGGTCCAGAACGATCACATCCGCCCCCGTCGCCGCCGCAATCGGATCATGGCTGAGCGTGCCGCAATCAACGCAGATGATCAGATCATGCGTAGCCGCAAGCTCCTGCATCGCGGGAACGTTGGGGCCATACCCTTCGTCGATCCGGTCCGGCACATAAAGCGTCGCCTGCACGCCCATCTGCCGCAGCCAGACCAGCAGCAACGCGGCAGAGCTGCCGCCATCGACATCGTAATCCGCAAACACCGCAATTTTCTGGCGATTGCGGACGGCTTCCAGAAAGCGCGTGGCAGCAACTTCCATATCCTTGATGGCCCGCGGATCAGGCAGCAATTCCTTCAGCTTTGGGTCAAGAAAGCCGGGCGCCTCCGATACGGGCACGCCGCGCCGGGCCAGAACCTGGCAAACGGCACGGGGCAGGTCGGTTTGTTGCGCCATCATCTCGGCCGCCCGCTCAATCTCCGGGCTGGGTCCAACCCAAAGCCGTCCCGTCAGTGATTGCTCGACTCCAAGAAAACTCATTGCTCGCCTCTCATGCGCCAAGGCCGGACCCTTGCGGACCCGGCCTCTTCACCTTTTCAGAAATACTCTCGCCGAAGGCAACGGCGCAAGCCGTTATGTGTTGTCATGCGGCCATGTCGGCGTGCGGTAGGACATGCGGCGCACCGACCCGGTCTTGGACCGCATCAGCAGCGTCGTGGTTTCCACCCAGCCGGGCTCGCGCTTGATCCGTGGCAGCAAAGAGCCACCGGTCACGCCGGTGGCGGCAAAGATCACATCCGCCGTCACCATCTCATCGCGTGCATAAACACGGTCCAGATCGGTGATGCCTGCCTTTGCGGCCCGGCCACGTTCGTCATCGTTACGGAACAACAGGCGACCAAAAATCTGCCCACCCATACATTTCAGCGCAGCGGCGGCCAGCACACCCTCGGGCGCGCCACCCTGGCCCATATACATGTCGATGCCGGTTACTTCGCTTTCAGCGCAATGCATGACTCCCGCCACGTCACCATCAGTGATCAGACGGATCGCGGCGCCGGTTTCGCGCACTTCGGCAATCATCGCTTCGTGGCGCGGGCGTTCCAGAATGCAGACGGTGATGTCAGCGGCTTTACATCCCTTGGCCTTGGCCAGCGCTTCGACACGCTCGCGTGGCGACATGTCCAGGTTGACGACACCTTCAGGCAGCCCCGGGCCAACCGCCAGTTTGTCCATATACACATCCGGCGCGTGCAGCATCGAGCCGCGCGGGCCCATGGCGATGACGGTCAGTGCGTTCGGCATGTCCTTGGCAGTCAGCGTGGTGCCTTCCAGCGGATCCAGTGCAATATCCACACCGGGGCCATTGCCGGTGCCAACCTCTTCGCCGATATACAGCATCGGCGCCTCATCGCGCTCGCCTTCACCGATGACAACGACACCTGCGATATCCAGCAGGTTCAGCTGTTCGCGCATTGCGTTCACAGCGGCCTGATCCGCGGCTTTCTCATCGCCCCGGCCTACCAGCGAAGCCGAGGCCAGTGCAGCCTGTTCCGCCACCCTGGCCAGCCCCAGAGACAGCAGGCGGTCATTGAAATCGGTCTTGGCAGCACTCATGTTTCTGTATCCTCTGGTCAGTATAGCCGTGTCTTCCGGCATAGCTTGCGTTTCATGCAGGCCGCAAGGTCAAACCGCTTCAATCCGCAATGCAACTGGGTCGCCTGCAACCACATCGGTTTCGCGGAAACCCTCCAACGCGACGTCCAGCGCCGTTCGGGTGGTCTTATGGGTGACGATCAGCACAGGCGCTGTGCTTTCGGCATGTGCATATTGGCGCATCCGGTCGATTGACACCCCGGCATTGCCCAGAATAGCCGCAACCTTGGCCAATGCACCAGGTTTATCCAGCAGGCCCAGCCGCAGATAATACGGCGCAGGTCGACCGGTGACGGCGGGAACTGCGGTTTCAAGCGTGGTGGCTGGGCGGCCAAAGGTCGGGATCTGCAATCCACGCGCCAGATCGCAGACATCACCCATCACAGCGCTGGCTGTCGGACCTTCGCCTGCGCCGGGGCCGCGCAGAACAACCTGCTCAACCGCGTCGCCTTCGATCACGACCATATTGGTGCCGCCTTCCAGCTGGCCCAGTGGCGAGTCGCTGGGTACCAGGCAAGGCTGCATGCGTTGCTCCAGCCCGCGCGCGGTGCGCTGCGCCACGCCAAGCAATTTAATGCGAAAGCCCATATCTTCGGCCTGATCAATGTCGTCCAGGCTGATCTGCTGAATACCCTCAATCTCGATCCCGTCGAAATTCGGCTTGGTCCCAAACGCAATCGAGGATAGCAGAGCCAGCTTGTGCGCAGCGTCGATACCTCCGACATCCAGATTGGGGTCGGCCTCAAGGTATCCCAATTCGGCGCATTCATCGAAAAGGGCATTGTAGCCCTGACGCTGCGATTGCATCCGGGTCAGGATGTAGTTGCACGTTCCGTTCATGACACCCATCACGCGGGTGATCTCGTTCCCCGCCAGACCTTCGGTCAGGGATTTGATTACCGGGATACCACCAGCGACAGCGGCCTCAAACCGGATCACACGACCGGCGGCCTCGGCCTTTTCAGCCAGTTCCTGCCCGTGGATGGCCAGCAACGCCTTGTTGGCGGTGACCACATCCTTGCCACTGGCCAACGCTGCTTCGACCGAGGCTTTGGCAGGACCGTTCTCGCCACCCATCAATTCGACGTAAACGTCTATGTCGTCGCGTTTTGCCAGTGCAACCGGATCGGTTTCCCAGGCATAATCCGACAGATTCACGCCACGGTCC
The DNA here is from genome assembly GCF_056535105.1 of Ruegeria sp. O5. Taxonomy (NCBI): domain Bacteria; kingdom Pseudomonadati; phylum Pseudomonadota; class Alphaproteobacteria; order Rhodobacterales; family Roseobacteraceae; genus Ruegeria; species Ruegeria sp. O5. Next base: position 71,945 of record NZ_JBQERN010000005.1, read on the forward strand.
TTGTTCGGGTCGCGCGCGGATACAGCCACGATTTCAATCGAACGGCCTGTGCGGGCCTGCAACAATTCTGCATGGCGGCGGACGATCTTGACGACACCCACGCCGACCGTTCCCAAGCCCGCAATTCCCAGCCGCAGTGCCTGTGTCATGTCGTGGGTCCTCTTCCGCTCGAATTCTTCTGGTGTCGGATGCTTGTCCAATCAGCGCTGCCTTAGCGGGTTCAGGCCAAGGGTGCAATCCGTCACCGGGGGATAGTGGGGGTGATTTATGACGCGTCAGTTGGTTTGCGCGTTTTGTAGCGCCTGCGCCTTTTGGGCCAAGGCATTGCTGCGTTGGGTCAGATCGTCTTCGACTGCTGCTGCCTGATGGATCGGGTCCACCGGTGGCCCTAAGGTTTCCTGCAACGGAATAAGGCGCGGGTAGGGGGCGGATCTGACTGCAGCCGGTTCGCTGCCTTCCAACTCGGGAATGTCCGCACAGGCGGCGCAAAATAGAATAAGGGGCAAAACAGGCAGCAGTTTCATGTCGCAGGCTTTTCGGTCTTTGTTGCCCCATCGTGATGCACGTTTTGACGACATCGTTCAAGCGGGGTTCTATATGAACATCTGTTCATATACTGTAGACCCATGGCACGCACTCAAGGCTCACATTCCGACATAACCGGCCCGCGAATCCGCAAGGCCGCGCTGCACCTGTTTGCCCGCTATGGGTATGCCGCTGTCTCGATGCGGCAGATCGCAAAAGAGGTCGGCGTACAGGCAGGCGCGCTTTATAACTATACGCCCGACAAACAGAGCCTTTTGCACCGGTTGATGCGCGAACACATGCAGGACCTGCTTGAGGCGCTTGATGCAATGGGCCGTTGCGACGATGCCGAAGACGCTTTGCGCCAGTTTATCGGCTTTCACATCCGCTTCCATTTGCAACGCCCCGACGAAGTTTTCATCGCCTATATGGAGTTGCGCAATCTTTCGCCCGAAAACTTTGCTGAAATCGAAGACTTGCGGCGCCAATACGAAAACGTGCTGGAAAGCATCCTTGACTCAGGGCAGCAGGCCGGACAATTCGCAATTTCGGACACGAAGATTGCAACGCTGGCCGTGATTGCCATGCTGAACGGCGTGATGACCTGGTACCGTTCGGGTGGTCGCCTGTCACTGGACGAGGTCGAAGAGATCTATTGGAACATGGTGCACAAGGCCGTGACGGCCTGACAGGGTCAAACCGTCACGCTGTTAGTGCGCGGGGCGAATGAACGTGCCATTGCGCAGCTCGCGAAAGGCCTGTTCCAGTTCGGCCCGCGTGTTCATCACGATGGGGCCATGCCACGCGACGGGTTCATTGATCGGAGCCCCAGAGATCAGCAGGAACCGCACACCTTGGGGGCCAGCCTGAACGGTGATTTCATCGCCCGTGCCAAAACGGACAAGCGTGCGATCCCCTGACATGTCGCGGATATTGACCTCTTGCCCGGCGATTTCCTTTTCCAACAGCACACCTGTCGGCTGCGAGGCATCGGCAAAGGCGGCCTGACCCTGAAACACATAGGCGAAAGCACGGCGGTACGTATCGATCCGGAGGGTTTTCTTCACACCTGCCGGGACAGAGATATCCAGATACTGCGGGTCAGCAGCTATCCCGTCTACGGGTCCGGTCTTACCCCAGAACTCACCTACGATCACCCGCACTGTGGTGCCATCGTCATCGGTGATTTCGGGGATGTCCTTGCTTTGAACGTCCTGATAGCGCGGGGCGGTCATCTTCTGATCCGAGGGCAGGTTGCCCCACAACTGGAAGCCGTGCATCTGGCCCGAGATGTTGCCGCTTGGCATTTCCTGATGCAGAATACCGGATCCTGCGGTCATCCATTGCACATCACCGGCGCCAAGCGTGCCGGTGTTACCCAGCGAATCCGAATGCTCGACTGTGCCGGTCAGAACGTAAGTGATCGTTTCAATTCCCCGGTGCGGGTGCCACGGAAACCCGGCCTGGTAATCCTGCGGGCGTTCATTTCTGAAATCATCGAACAGCAGAAAAGGATCCAGTTCGGACGGATCCTGAAACCCGAATGCACGGTGAAGTTTGACACCAGCCCCTTCCATTGTGGGGATGGCTTTGCGTGTTTCCAACGTCGGTCTAAGGGACATGTTCACCTCCGTTTCATCCGGGCAGCATGTAATCTCTGCGCCACGGCAGTCAATTTGCATGAAATAACCGGACCTGTGCGAAATTGTTTTGCGGCCAAGCCTCTGTTGTTTCCGGCGCAAAATGGCTAGATCGAAGCGGATCAGACAGGAGACTTCCATGCAGGACGACGTGTTGGCAACGATTCAGGCCTCATCCCCCAGACGATGGACCGGGGTAGGGATGCTGACAACGGTTGGAATGCTGGTTACCTATGTCGCGCTGGCATCGCCACCCGAACCGGTTTGGCAGGTGTTTCTGTTTGTCGTTGGCGGTGCATCGCTTTGGCTGGCGCTTCGTGTCTGGCGCGCCACAGAAGACTGGATCGAACTGACGCGGACCGAGTTGCGAACGGGGTCGGGTCAGATCATCGCAGAAGTGGCCGATATTGAAACGGTAGATCGGGGTGTGTTCGCGTTCAAACCGTCAAACGGCTTTCTGGTCCGTACGCGAAACAAAGCAGCGAACCGCTGGGCTCCGGGATTGTGGTGGCGGGTTGGTCACCGGGTTGGCGTGGGCGGCATGACATCTGCCGCCGAAGCCAAGTTCATGTCCGAAATTCTATCCGCTATTTGTGCAGACGAACGGGGTCTGGGTTAAGTTACAAGCAACTTCGTTTGTAAAGCGGGGACGGGTAAAGATGAAGTTCTCAAAGGTGATACCTGTCGCAAAATCCCAGCCCGGTCGGAACGTGGGGATGTATTCATTGGACGTTTCAACCAGAATAACGGTGTCCTGATTGGGCATTGGCGGCAGGCGGTCTTCGATTTCATCGATCCTGTTGTCATCCCACTCCTGATCAAAGCCGCGTACGGTCGACCAGCGCACATAGTGGCGTTTATCGTCCTCATCGTAAACGATAAGAGAAACCCGCATTTTCACGTCTGACCGGTTATTGATCATCTTGCCCGCTAAATCGTGCAGCGAGTCGATATACACATCGGTCACGGCCTGCGTTTCACGCGAAATCAGGTCGCTGATCGTATAAGCTGCCTTCAGATTGGATGCGCTTTGACGAAACCCCTCGAATGCTGTGAACGTGAACGTGATCGTCCATAACATCAGCGGAAAAATCATGAGGGCTTCTACGGTCAGAATGCCACTTTCGTCTTTCTTGAAGACTTTGAAGCGCTTCTTCAGGTTTCGGAATACAGACATGATCTTACAGTGGCTCCTGTACGAATGCCGTCGTTGCGGTCACCGCGTAGTGACCGGTAGCGTCCGGGACAAGCTTGGCAATGGCTGAGGTCTCAAGAACCGGATCTATGCGCAAACAGGCCCGCAAGATCATCAACTCGTTGGATTGGCCGCTTTTGAAATCCAGAACCGGTTTGGGATCTTCGGAACTGTCCGTGCAGGGGATGCTGTCTGAAAGCACGATACCAGCGAACGCGTCCTGCTTGACCATTTGCAGTCGCAAATTCCCTGTACAATCCTTGATTCCGGACACTTCGCAAATCCGATCCCTGATCACGTCGTGATTCCAGTCCGTACCCGTACCCAGCCGAATATCCCTTACGATCAGGTCCACCCCACGCTCCAAAGCAGCATGCCGCATTGTGATGATGGACAGTTCGGCTCCTGCCACGAGAAGCGCCAGGAAGAAGGGTACGAGCATGATGAACTCGATTGTCGCATTGCCTGCCTCGGATTGTCGAAACAGGCGGAGCATCGACAGCTTTCTGCTGATCATTGGGTTAGCCTCAGCTTGCGGATCGACGATGCGATGGATTCAAAGGCTTTCTCAAGGTTCAGGCCACTTACGTCATAGACGTGGCTGTCAGAGCTGGCACAGTCTTTGAGGGTCCTGTACCCGCTTCTGGGCGCCTCGAACGCGATACCGTAAACGATGATGCCCTGATCCTTGGCCGCATCACAAATGTGCTTGGTGCGCTGGTTCTTGGCCGACGTTTCAACTTTCGCGTAGGCCTTGGAATACCATTCCGCCCAACCGCTGGACTGCCAGTAATAGTTGTACCGTGCGTTCCATGCCAAAGATACTCGGTTAAACAGTTCAGGATATGACAACCGAACAGCTGTTCCAGGTTCTTCGTTCAGCTGCGTCTCAGGTTCCGGGTTTCCGTAGGGATGATCCGCCCAAACGTCTTGCTGAGGCCAGAAAAAATTCGGACGACCCTGAGAATGGTACACGGTGTATTCATCAGCTTCCGGGTTGTACCAGACGTCTGACATACCTTCACGCAGTGATGGGTTAAGCATGTATTGATCGGTGTTCTGACCATCGGTCATAACAATGGCGATCTTGAGAACGTCGGTGCCATAATCCGAGGGACGGACCGAGAATTTTGATGGCACAATTGTTGTACCTGCATAGGATGGATCCTGTTCCAGCGACAGGTCGCGAACAATTCCGCGCATGCTCGGGTCCAGCAGGGCAGTACCCCACTTCATCCCAATATCGATCGATGTGTTCCCACCGGGGGTGAGGGACGCAATCTGAGCAAGCAGTTTGTTCATATTGTCGGTGACAGGGGTGATTGCGCTTCCTGCGCGGACCGGACAAACGGGCAGGTCGATTGACCCTTCAGAATAGGTGAAAGGATCGAAATGGGCGGTGCGCTCCAACGTGTCATCGCGTTCCAGATCAGAATCGCTGTACTGTTCCGGAATGAAGTTTACGCAGTGCGAATAGCTGTGCTCCTGCGTGACATTTGTGAACTTGTCCAGGATTGGCGCACCCGCGTTGACCTGCGTTGCATAAGGAACAATCGAGATTGAAATCTGTGTTTCGTCAGGTTTGTCCAGCATGAGCCTTACAAATTCCGACGCAGCCTCTCTCAACACTGCGATTTTTGTTTTCGATGGTGTGGCAGACGAGCGCGACATAGAGCCGGAAATGTCGAGAACCAACGAGATTTCTACAGCGCCAATGGATTCTTCAGCCGCACTGCTGGCAACGAGACCCAGTTCAGTGACTTTGCCGAACCTCAGATAGCGGGTCGGAACGACCGCTTCGGCTGTAGCACTTACTTTTTTGGAGCCGAACCCTTCAACAACCGTCGTAATGGCGTTCAGATTGCCCAGCCCGGCCTTGTCCATGTAAGAATCGACAACCGCCTTGGCAGGAAGATCCTGGTCAAGGTCAGCGGCAGCAAGCACAGCGCGGTCCAGGGTGGATTGCAGGCTGGCGCGGTCACGCTCATACTTCATGACATCCATGGCCATGCCGGTAATTGCCAGCATCAGGACCACCATGAACAATACGAAAATAGTGAAGACGCCATCTTCGTTCCGAGCGAACTGCTCTAACTTGAACGTTTTGCGCTTCGGTTTCGAGCCGTCGTTACAAAGCAAGGAATTTAGCATTCTGGTTACTCCGCCTCACACGTCGAATTCGTGCGTCAAAGAAAAAGAGATTTGGGACAAAGTTAATTTTCAAACGTGGCGTGAATTGGGCGAAAAAGGCTTGGTTTTGGCCTTTTTACGCGCCGAAGGGGTATAATTTGGACCGTTTCAGGTGATCTGTCGATGAAATGAAAACAATTCGTTAAGGAGTTGGCCGATCTGAGCGACTCACCCTAGGGCAACTAAGCGTGCGTTCATAAAATGATTAAAAAAAGTGCATTGTTTGATTGCAGCAGGCCGCCAGTGGTGCGACAAAACGTCGTGACGCATCGTCATGTACCGCTACGGAGGATTTTATGACCGGCATCAAAGAACCCAGCTTTCGAGAAAGTGTTGACCTGATGTTCAACAGGGCAGCCGCCCTTATGGAACTGCCGCCGGGGTTGGAGCAAAAGATCCGTGTCTGCAACGCAACCTACACAGTTCGATTTGGCGTGCGGCTGCGTGGTGAAATCCATACCTTCACTGGTTACAGGTCTGTCCACTCGGAGCATATGGAACCGGTCAAGGGCGGTATTCGATATGCCACTGCGGTTAACCAGGACGAAGTCGAAGCTCTGGCTGCGCTGATGACGTATAAGTGCGCACTTGTCGAAACACCGTTTGGTGGCTCCAAGGGTGGGCTTTGCATTGATCCACGAGAATATGAAGAGCATGAGCTTGAACAGATCACGCGGCGCTTTGCGTATGAGCTTGCAAAGCGAGACCTGATAAACCCATCGCAAAACGTGCCTGCGCCCGATATGGGCACTGGGGAGCGTGAAATGGCTTGGATGGCTGACCAATACGCGCGGATGAACACAACGGACATCAATGCGCGCGCCTGTGTGACAGGAAAGCCGCTGAATGCCGGTGGTATCGCGGGGCGGGTCGAAGCGACTGGGCGCGGTGTTCAATACGCGTTGCGCGAGTTTTTCCGCCACCCTGAAGACATCCAGAAAGCAGGCTTGTCAGGTAAACTGGATGGTAAGCGCATTATCGTGCAGGGGCTTGGTAATGTAGGTTATCACGCTGCAAAGTTCCTCAGCGAGGAAGATGGCGCGCGCATCACCGGAATCATCGAATGGGACGGTGCGCTATTTAATCCCGACGGGATTGACGTCGAAGCCGTGCGTCAGTGGATTGTCAAACACGGTGGCGTAAAGGACTATCCCGATGCGACCCATTCCGCTGAAGGCGCGGCAGTGCTGGAGGCTGAATGCGACATTCTGATCCCGGCGGCTTTGGAAGGTGTCATCAACCTGTCGAACGCCGATCGGATCAAGGCACCGCTGATTATCGAAGCTGCCAATGGTCCGGTTACCGCTGGCGCGGATGAAGTCCTGCGTAAGAAGGGCACAGTGATCATCCCCGACATGTATGCCAACGCAGGCGGTGTGACAGTATCCTATTTCGAATGGGTCAAGAACCTTAGCCATATCCGCTTTGGCCGGATGCAGCGTCGTCAGGAAGAGTCGCGTCACGAACTGATCGTCAGCGAGCTGGAAAGGCTGGACCGGTACCTGGGGGATGCGTGGTCGATGTCGCCGGACTTCAAGGCCAAGTACCTCAAAGGCGCGGATGAGCTTGAGTTGGTGCGCTCGGGTCTCGATGACACAATGCGTATTGCTTATCAGTCGATGCGTGAGGTTTGGCACAGCCGTGATGATGTCGAGGACCTGCGTACGGCGGCTTATATCGTGGCGATTGACCGCGTTGCGAAAAGCTACCGCGCCAAGGGGCTGTGAATTAGGTGGGCGGGGTGATCATTTCATCCCGCCAGTACGCGCTGCGGCTTGAATGTCCATGACAGCCCGTTAGGTTGACGGGCAATCTACTTCAAAGAAACGAATCTCCGGAGAATTCCATGTTGCGTATCGCTTTTGTCGCGGCTCTGTTGGCCACCCCTTTGGCCGCTCAGGAAACCAAGGAACAAAGCTGCAAGTACCAAGCTGATGTGGTGGCTGCGGTTCAAAAGGCGCGACTGGACCGTGTAAAAGAACGTGACGTTGTACAAGCGGTGGCGGATAGCGGCCCGACATGGCCCGAAAACTACAATGCTGCAATCCCGCTGATCACACCTTGGGTTTATGAGCAAAAGATGCGGGACGTGCGCAAGAAAGACCTGGGCGCGGCGTGGCTTGAACTGTGCCTGCAACAATAATCCACAACTCGGACATTTCCTTGTGGACAACCGCGCGCCTTCCTCTTGGCGCGCGTTTTCATTTCTGGCAGGTTTAGCAGATGTCATTGCCCCCCGGATTTCTGGACGAATTGCGCACGCGGCTCAGCCTGTCTCAGGTTGTCGGGCGCAAAGTCATGTGGGACCAGCGCAAGTCCAATCAGGGCAAAGGGGACATGTGGGCGCCTTGCCCGTTCCATCATGAAAAGACGGCCTCGTTCCACGTGGATGATCAGAAGGGGTTTTATTACTGCTTTGGCTGTCACGCCAAAGGCGACGCGATCAGTTTTGTGAAAGAGACCGAGAATGTCTCGTTCATCGAAGCAGTCGAGATTCTGGCCCGCGAAGCCGGGATGCCGATGCCTGCGCGCGATCCGAAGGCGCAGGAAAAACAGGACCACCGCACACAGCTGGCTGAAGTGATGGAGCAGGCAGCGCAGTTCTTCCGCCTGCAGCTCAAGACCGGGGCAGGAGCCGCCGCACGAGACTACCTCGCGCGCCGCGGGTTGAACGCGCAAGCGCTGGACCGGTGGGAGATTGGATATGCCCCGGACGATTGGCAGGCGCTGTGGGACCATCTGCGCGGCAAGAACGTGGCCGAGGACCTGATCCTTGGGGCCGGGCTGGCCAAGCCCTCGAACAAGGGCAAAAAGCCTTATGACACCTTCCGCAACCGCATCATGTACCCGATCCGCGATCCGCGCGGGCGTTGTATCGCGTTTGGCGGGCGGGCGATGGACCCCAATGACAACGCGAAATACCTGAACTCGCCCGAGACCGAGCTGTTCGACAAAGGGCGCAGTCTTTACAATCAAGGCCCGGCTCGACAGGCAGCAGGTAAGGGGCAGCCGCTGATCGTGGCCGAAGGTTATATGGATGTGATCGCGCTGGCCGAAGCAGGTTTTGGCGCGTCGGTTGCCCCTTTGGGAACGGCCATCACCGAACATCAATTGCAACTGCTGTGGCGGATATCGGACGAGCCGATCATTGCGCTGGACGGCGACACAGCAGGTCTGCGCGCTGCGATGCGGGTGGTTGATCTGGCTTTGCCGATGCTCGAAGCTGGAAAGTCGCTGCGGTTTGCCCTGATGCCCGAGGGCAAAGACCCCGACGACCTGCTGCGCGCCGAGGGGGCAGGTGCCGTGAAGGCCGTGCTGGATGGTGCCATTCCGATGGTCAGGCTGCTGTGGCAGCGCGAGACCGACGGCAAGGTGTTCGACAGTCCTGAACGCAAGGCGGCTTTGGACAAGTCCCTGCGCGAGAAAATCAAGCTGATCCGCGACCCATCGATACGGGCGCATTATGGGCAAGAAATCAAGGACCTGCGCTGGCAGTTGTTCCGTCCGCAACGGCAGCCGCAATCCCGGCAATGGCAACCGCGCGGCAAATGGGTGCCGCCAAAACAACCCGCCACGCCCGGCGCGCGGTCCTCGTTTCTGGCCTCGTCCGAGAATGCCGAGATTCAACTGCGCGAAGCGGCCATTCTGGCTATTGCCGCGCTTAACCCCCAAGTCGTCGTGCAGTTCGAACACCAACTGGAAGAGATGGAATGCCGCGATGTTGATCACGCCGCATTGCGAACTGCAATTCTGCGCCACGCGATCGATGACCCGGACAATCTGAAGGACCACATTGCCGAAACTTTAGGGCCTGAGGCCCTTGAAAACCTGCTGGCCCTTCGCCATGTCGCCGTAATCCCCTGTGTGTTCAAACCGGGCGACGTTGAAAAGGCCGAGATGACTCTGGCCGAAGAACTCGCGAAAATCAAAGCGCTCCGGGGGTTGGATGCTGAGATTGCCGAAGCCGCAGAGGAGTTGTCCGATCTGGCCGATGAGGCGCTGACATATCGGCTGGCGCAAGCGGCAGAAGAACGCAACCGGACAAACCGAAGCCAGAATGAAGACAGGGCCATATTCGACATCGCCGACAACGGGGCGCGAATCAACCGCGACGAGAAAGACGCGTTCGAGGCAATCATGTCCGGCATCAAATTCGAGCGGAAACGCCGGTAAAATGGTGTTTTCGTAAGGCACTGGAAAAGAAAAACGGGTAAACGGGTGGCCGAATCACTTCTACGCGCTAATGATTCGGTTCAATCGAATCACCCATCCCTGCAGGAGCATTGAATGGCCGCCAAAGACACGACCGAAGATCGCAAATCCGACGAGCAGGACCAGGAAATCTCGCTGGACATGAGCCAGGCCAACGTCAAGAAGATGATCGCCGAGGCCCGCGAGAAAGGTTACATCACCTACGATCAGCTCAATCAGGTTTTACCGCCCGATCAGGTCAGCTCGGAACAGATCGAAGACGTTATGTCTATGCTCTCCGAGATGGGCATCAACATCATCGAAGATGAAGAGGCTGAAGAAGAAGAGAACAAGGGCTCGACCGAACTGACGACCACCGAAAGCAACCGCGAGGTTGCGTTGGCCGGGGCCGCCACCGAAAAGCTGGACCGCACCGACGATCCCGTACGCATGTATCTGCGCGAGATGGGTTCGGTCGAACTGCTGAGCCGTGAGGGCGAGATTGCCATCGCCAAGCGGATCGAAGCAGGGCGCAATACCATGATTGCCGGCCTGTGCGAAAGCCCGCTGACCTTTCAGGCGATCACCATCTGGCATGACGAATTGCTGTCCGAGGATATTCTGCTGCGGGATGTCATCGATCTGGAAACCACATTCGGCAACCAGCTGGACGAAGATGGCGACGCGCCAGTCGTTGACGCGTCTGCCGTGCAGGCTGCGAAACCCGCGAAAGAGGCTGGGCCGGAACTGGATGCCGATGGCAACCCGATCACCAGCGACGACGACGATGACGAAGACGATCAGGCCAACATGTCGCTGGCTGCGATGGAAGCGGCATTGAAGGATCAGGTTCTGACCACGCTGGAGCGGATCTCAACCGATTTCGCGATGCTGTCCGAAATGCAGGACAGCCGCATTTCGGCCACCTTGAACGAGGATGGCACGTTCAGCGAAAAAGACGAAGAGACCTATCAGAAGTTGCGGGCCGAGATTGTGCAACTGGTGAATGGTCTTCACCTGCACAACAACCGGATCGAAGCGCTGATCGACCAACTTTACGGTATCAACCGTCGCGTCATGTCGCTGGACAGTTCGATGGTGAAGCTGGCCGATCAGGCACGGATCAACCGTCGCGAGTTCATCGACGAATACCGCGGGCGTGAACTGGACCCCAACTGGCTGGCCGAAATGGCGGAAAAGCCGGGCCGGGGCTGGCAGATGTTCATCGAACGCTCGACCGCGAAGGTCGAAGAGCTGCGCAACGACATGGCTCAGGTCGGCCAATATGTGGGTCTGGACATCAGCGAATTCCGCCGCATCGTTCAGCAGGTCCAGAAGGGCGAAAAAGAGGCGCGGCAGGCCAAGAAGGAAATGGTCGAAGCCAACCTGCGTCTGGTGATTTCGATCGCCAAGAAGTACACGAACCGCGGCCTGCAATTCCTTGATCTTATTCAGGAAGGTAATATCGGCCTGATGAAGGCGGTAGACAAGTTCGAATACCGCCGCGGCTATAAGTTCTCGACCTATGCAACGTGGTGGATTCGTCAGGCTATCACGCGTTCAATCGCGGATCAGGCGCGCACGATCCGTATTCCGGTTCATATGATCGAAACGATCAACAAGCTGGTCCGGACCGGTCGCCAGATGTTGCACGAGATCGGCCGCGAACCGACACCTGAGGAACTGGCCGAAAAGCTGCAAATGCCGCTTGAGAAGGTTCGCAAGGTGATGAAAATCGCCAAAGAGCCGATTTCGCTGGAAACTCCGATTGGTGACGAAGAAGACAGCCAGCTGGGTGATTTCATCGAGGATAAGAATGCCGTGCTGCCTCTGGACAGCGCCATTCAGGAGAACCTCAAGGAAACCACCACACGGGTCTTGGCCTCGCTCACCCCGCGTGAAGAACGTGTGCTGCGGATGCGTTTCGGCATCGGTATGAACACCGACCACACGCTGGAAGAGGTGGGTCAGCAGTTCAGCGTGACCCGCGAACGTATCCGCCAGATCGAAGCGAAGGCGCTGCGGAAGCTGAAGCACCCCAGCCGATCCCGAAAACTTCGGTCCTTCCTGGATCAGTAAGTATCAAGGCGCCTCTCCCGAGGCGCCTTTTTTAATCCGGACACTCTTCACGATGGCCTGTTCTCCCATCACATTGGCGGGAACGCACAAGGGCTGGACCTTCTGTCCTTCTATATCCGTTCTGTCCACTCATGGGACGGGCCGGGGCGAGGTTTTTCAAGCTGATGACCCCCGGTCTCACGTCCGTATCGGGTGTCCCAATCGCGTCTTGAACGCGCTGGGCGGCTGGCCTGTCCAACGTTTGAAAGCGGTCGAAAATGCGGCCTGATCGGCATAGCCCAGCGAATAGGCGATTTCGGACAAGGGCATTTCATTCTTGATAAAGGTCTGCGCCAGGTCGCACCGCAGATCGTCGACAACATCGCGATAGCTGGTGCCTTCGTCCCTGAGGCGCCTGCTGAAGGTTCTAAGGCTCATCCCCAGATCAGCCGCGAGGCTTTCGGCCTGCGGGATTGCGCCGGGCAGGGAACGGGTAACCAGCCCTTCGACCTTGGCGCGGGTCAGATGTTTGGGCGCGCCTCTCTCAGAAAGCAGGCGATCTGCATATTCCAGCAAATGCTCTCTGAGTTGGGGGTCATAAGTCGGTACGGGCAGGTCCAGCGCTGAAAGAGGCAGGATAATCTCGAGGTTCTCAGCCCCAAAGGTCACGGGAAAACCGGCAAGCTTTTCAAATCTTCGGGCGTGGTCGCCGACCCTGTGCTGAAACCGAATTTCTATCGGATAGAGATTGACTTGCGTCAGGTTCCGCATTCTGGCCAGGGCAGCAAAAATCAGGAATTCGGTGCGTCTGTGATACCGCGCATACCCGGGATCTTTCCACTCGGCTTCCAAGGTCGCAAAATTACCCGCGACGCGCAGGTTAAGCGCGATGGCAGGGTCGATGATGCCGTGAAAGCGCGTGAGGTTCTCCATCACCTGTTTCAGGTCGCGGGAATACTTGCTGATATAGGCGGTCACGGTCGAGGCTGACGTAACCTCAAGCCCCGTGCGGGCAGCAAATGTGACGTCGTGGGTGGCGTCACATGCATAACGGATAAACAAAGCCTCGCTTTGTACGCTGTAGGTAGTGACCGGCGGTGCGATATCCTGAGGGCGCAGCCCCGCCATATTCAGGACATCGCGGGACATGTCGCCATTACCAGAATGGCGGTCCAGTGCCTGAATAAACAAATGAAGACGGCCGATATCGACATCCATCGCGAAACAGTACCTCAAATTTTCAAATACATAGGCAGACTATCAGAGAATTTTCTTTCATGATCGACGGTGCTGACAAGTGGGTTCTTCGCTAAAACAAGCCATCTCTGGCGGTATCTCGAAAATTTTTGACCAATATGGACAAGCGTCGCCACGTGTGACGAACCACTTCAGCAGTGTTGCCGGGTCCAGACCTTTATGGGGATGAGGTCAGAGCCTCGGGGAAATCACCAGCCTCTGGTCAAGGCTCCCCGGCACGCCCCCACACCTTTCATAGATGTCGCATTGCTTCGCTCAAGTGGTTTTGTCAGGCTGGCTTCAAGTCAATAGTTCCGGTGTAAAACCTTGCAGGATATTTTTGAGAATACAGTGGTTTATGACCAAAACCTAATTGTGTTTGACAGCGAATGCGTGCTGTGTTCGAGGTTTTTCCAGTTTATGCTGAAACGTGACCAGCGCCATGTTTTCCAATTTGCAACGGCGCAGTCCCCGCTTGGGCAAAAGCTATATCGTGATCTCGGCCTTCCCACACAGGATTTTCAAACAAATCTGGTGGTCGTGAATGGCGCTGTTTTTCAGCATCTGGATGCGTTTGCGGCGGCGATGCGACAGTTGCGCGGCCCATGGTCGCTGTTATCAATGTGTCGGTTTCTGCCTCGGCTTATCAAGGATCCGGCCTATCGCCTGATCGCACGAAACAGATACGCTTTCTTTGGGCGTTCCGAGACATGTCTGGTTCCCGGTCCCTATATCAGGGCTCGTTTTGCCGAAAACGGGTACTAGCGATGGACGATCCCTTTCTTAAGGCGATAGGATCGACCGAAAGGTTGCCAGGGGCGGTTCGAGTATTGCACATGAGCGAGGGCTGCTTTGCAGGACGTTGCGACATCGAACGTGGCAAAGGGATATGGGTTGCCCTTGCAACACGTCTGGCCGGGTTTCCGCAAAGCGGCAAAGACGTCCCCGTCTCCGTGCACATTGATACTGATGGCGAATTCTGGTCATGGGATCGGAATTTCGCGGGCCACAAAACCCGATCAACTCTGAAATATGATACGAAAAGAGAGTGTGTCCGTGAATCTTTTGGCGCGATCTCGATCTGGTTAAAGCCCGTTTGGTGGGAAAATGGGATGCATATCAAAATCCTCCGCCTGACCGTGTTTGGCATCCCGATGCCATCTTTTACCTTGCCGCGATCAAGAACGCGCGAATGGCAGGACAAAGCGGGGCGCTTTCGGTTTGATGTGTCTGCAGACGCGCCGGGACTGGGAATGTTGATCAGATACCAGGGCTGGCTCACGCCGGTTCACGCATCGCACGAGACGGACTAAACAGAACGTGAGCGACCCTGTGCCGACGGAGCTTATGGCCTAACCTTTTTGAGACACACAATCAGGGAATTATGACAATGAAACATACACGGACATTTGCCGCGCTTGCCGCCCTGGCGTTCAGCATTCCAATGACGGCTGACGCGGCGCCGCACGGTTACCGGACCGAGCCGATAAACGCCACTGACTTCGAGGTTATTCCGCGAGGCGACCGGCGCACCGAAGGATACTGGTGCGCCGCAGCGGATTATGCTCGGCGTACATTGGGCGCGGGTTGGCGCGATCCGATCTATGTGTTGCGTGGGTATGGGCCAAGCGTCACCACCGGGCGCAAGACGGCGGTTCAGTTTTCGACCAAGCCGCCCCAGAATGTCGATGTACAGCCAAGCAGTTTTGTTACAATCGGTTTTCAACCTGGCGACAGCATGTCTGTACAAGGCGCGAATGCCAGGTGTAACTATCGACCGTTCTATAACGACTGACAAAACGGCGAGACACCGCGAATGCAGACTGAATTTGTAATCCGGACCCAAGGATCAGGTCTTTACGAATTCACGTCCGAGGTGACGCAGTGGCTGGGGCAGGTGGCGACGGATGGCTTACTGACGCTTTTTGTTCGCCACACCTCCTGTTCATTGCTTGTTCAGGAAAACGCAGACCCCGAAGTTCAAACTGATCTTCGGGCGTTTTTCGAAAGGCTGGTGCCGCCGTCCAATCACCCGGCAATGTCGTATCTTCGGCATACTTATGAAGGCCCCGACGACATGCCAGCGCATATAAAGGCTGCGCTGTTGCCGGTATCCTTGTCGATACCTGTGGTGCAGGGTCGCCCGTGCCTTGGAACATGGCAGGGGATATATCTGTTTGAACACCGCACGGCACCACACCAGAGACGGATTGCAGCGCACCTTGTCTGACCCTTTATCTAGCGGTTGAAATTTCCGACTACCCAAACTCTAGTTGCTGCCCTATAGTTGTGGATAAGTAAGTCGCAGCGCTTACAAAAAGAGGCGGAACAAGGGACGAGGAGACGGCGGATGCGCTGCCCGTTTTGCGGAAATATCGATACTCAGGTAAAAGATTCACGTCCGGCAGAGGACCACGTGGCAATCCGCCGACGCCGGTTCTGCCCGGCCTGTGGCGGGCGGTTCACGACCTATGAGCGTGTGCAGCTGCGTGATTTGGTTGTCATAAAGACCAATGGTAAGCGCGAGGATTTCGACCGCGACAAACTGGAACGTTCGATCCGCATCTCGATGCAGAAACGGCCAGTTGATCCCGAGCGGATCGATCAGATGATTTCGGGTATCGTGCGTCGACTGGAAAGCATGGGCGACACGGATATCCCGTCCCACAAGATCGGTGAGATCGTTATGGAAGCTCTGGCGCGGATCGATACCGTCGCGTATGTTCGCTTTGCGAGTGTGTACAAGAATTTCCAGGCGGCCGATGATTTTGAGGAGTTTGTCCACGAACTGCGCCCGCCGCAGCCACCGACGGACGAGTGAGCGAAAAAGATAAGCGTTTCATGGCGCTGGCCCTGTCACTGGGGCGGCGCGGTCAGGGGATGTGCTGGCCAAACCCTGCGGTGGGGTGTGTTATCGTGCGCAAAGGCCGGATTGTCGGGCGCGGTTGGACCCAGCCGGGCGGCCGCCCCCATGCCGAGACCGAGGCATTGGCGCAAGCCGGGCAGGCCGCACATGGCGCGACCGCCTATGTGACTTTGGAACCCTGCGCCCATCACGGCAAAACACCCCCCTGTGCCGAGGCTTTGATTGCTGCGGGTGTCGCCCGTGTCGTGGCAGCCGTGGAAGACAGCGACCCACGTGTCGCGGGGCAGGGCTTTGCCAAGTTGCGCGAGGCCGGAATTAAGGTCGTAACCGGTGTCCTCGCAGAGCAGGCGGAACGTGATCTGGCGGGCTTTTTTCTGAAGACCGAACAGGGACGACCTTTCGTGACCCTCAAGTTGGCCAGCAGTTTTGACGGGCGGATCGCAACCTCGACCGGGCACAGCCAATGGATTACCGGGCCACAGGCGCGCCGCGTTGTCCATGCCATGCGTGCGCGACACGATGCAGTGATGGTCGGAGCGGGTACAGCGCGGGCTGACGATCCCTCACTGACAGTTCGGGATCTTGGCATTGATCATCAGCCCGTGCGCGTTGTGGTTTCGCGCCATATGGATATTTCCCTGATGGGGCATTTGGCCCGCACGGCATCAAAGACACCTGTGTGGCTCTGCCATGCGCATCACCCGGATGCCGAGCGCGCGAAAGCCTGGGAAGGATTGGGCGCAAGGCTGATCCCCTGCGCGTTGAAGGATCATCAGATTGACGCGGTCGATCTGCTCCAACAGTTGGGGCAAGCCGGTCTGACCAGCGTCTTCTGCGAAGGCGGGGCTGCGCTGGCTGCATCGCTGCTGGCCGAGGATCTGGTGGATGAATTGGTCGGATTTACCGCTGGATTGACCATTGGGGCCGAAGGTCTGGCTGCTGTGGGAACATTGGCTTTAACGACACTTGACGCCGCGCCACGGTTCGAACTGGTTGAAGCGAAAGTGGTGGGTGGGGATATCCTGCACCGTTGGCGCAGGGCGTCTGACTAGGTTTAGCGCCACAAGTGCGCATGTGTCGCAAACACGCCCTGAAGTTTTGACAGAACTCGATTGAACGGACCGGTCGGAGCACAAGTGCCCTGCGCCAGACGTTCAACGGCAACCTCGACCGGGCAGGGTTGCCCTGTGACCGGGTCGAAATAACGAGGGTAATCAATCAAGGTGGCATGGACGAGGCCCATCAACGTCGGTCGTGCGCCTCGCCGGGCGGGAACAGCCCCCAGATCCGTGGTCAGCCCCCAACCCGCATAAAAGGGCGCGCCCAGAGTTGTAACCTTCACGCCGCGTAGCAAAGCCTCGAACCCCAGAAGCGACGTCATGGTCCATACTTCCTGCACGTGCGGCAACAATGATGCGGGGTCTGTTTGGGTTACGACAATGTCTGCAATCGCCTCGGCATCGATCCTGCCTTCGCGCAGACCCGCTTCGACATCGGGGTGGGGTTTGTAAATCAGGATCGCGTCGGGATTGGCATCGCGCACAGTTTTCAGCAGGTCCAGATTGTTGCGGACCGCGCTGGTACCCAACAGGATCGAGGCGTCGTCCTCGACCTGTCCGGGCACAAGAATACGATGGCCTTCGGGCAGGGTGCTGGTCGGATTGCCGGTATTGTATTTGCTCAGGCCGGCGGCCAAAAGGTTTTCGACAAGACGTTCCGCGCGCAGGTCCTGATCCGGCCTCAACGTTTCACGCAAAGTGATCAGCTCTTCCAACTGGCTGGGTTTTGTCGGGTCGTAATAAATTCCGCTCTCGTCCGTCACCAGCGACAATGGCGGGACCAGTGCCGCCCCAAGCCCGCGTGAACGCATGAACCCGTCTTCGACCCGAACCGCCCCTTCGGTGTTCCTTGCCTGGCTGGCCCAGACCATGTGGGGGCGGTCCAGTGTGCCGGGTTGAGATGCCGTAAAGCGCAGCTTTCCATGTTGCCCGAAAAACTGTTGCAGATGCCTGCGTTTCCACAAGCGCATCCCGGATGCCGTCCAGCCGTTCTTGTCCTGTCGCCAGGCGCGGGTCTGTGCCTCTAACGTGTCCAGCACCGTTTCCAGCTCGCACAATTGATCACGATAGGGATCGAACCAAGTCGGGTACAGCAGCATGGCGGCCGCGAACAATTGCGCCCGTGTCAGACTGCGCTGGCGGCGCGGAACGGGTCTGTCATCCTGCGTCAGGCCCCATCCGGCATAGAAAGGTTGGCCGAACACACGCGGTTTGTGGCCCGCCAGAATTGCCTCGAACCCCAGTTGCGAGGACACGGTGTAAACAGCAATAGCCCCTTCAAGCAACGGCCATGGGCTGATCGGATCGCTGAACCGAGATATCCGGTCTGACAGGTCCTGATCGGTGAAATGCCCCTGACGGTGACCCGCCAGTGTTTCAGGATGTGTCTTGATCAGGATACGCGCGCCGGGGTTTTCCTCCTGCGCCAAGACAAGCATTTCAAGAAACCGGGCGCGGTCCGCTCCGCTTGCAGTTACTGAAGCATCGCCGACCGTCTGATCGATCACCAGAACATAGCCCGGATCGGGTGAATCAAGATCGAGATCGAAGGCGGAATATTTGCTGAGGTTAAGCTCTCTGATCCGCGTGATCGCGGCGCGGGCACGGTCCAGCAGGGCCGTGTCATCCAGAGGGTGCGTGGTCAGCACTGTCTCAAGTTCAGACGGCGTGGCGGCATCGAAATGCAGGCCGGAACGATCCAGCAACAGCCCCAAGGGGGGCTCGCCATTCCGGCCCGGGTGCAGAGATCTGAGAAAGGCGTCCTCGACCCGCAGAACCGGGGCAGCGTGTTTTTCGGCGATCTTAAGGCCGCGATGTGCTGTCGGGCTGTTGCCCCAGACGCCTACGCAATCGCCTTCTTTCGGAATTCCCAGACGAATGTCGTAACCCGAAAGCGCCAGTATTCGTCTCAGACGTTTCTGGGTCAGAAAGCCGCCGTTATAGACGAACAGCCGATTTTGCCCGCTCCCGGCTGACGTGTCGGGATCGGGCCGCATGCATCAATTGCCGGTTAGCGTGGCAACGTTTGCAACGGGCGTCAGACCGCCTGCGATAAGTGAGATCGACTTGCTCCACTGCGCATAGGGCGCTTCGGTCACGTAGATTGTATCATCATCCCGGATCACGAAATCGCGTGCAATGAACAGGCCGTTGGGGGCTGTCAGGTTCAGCAGGTAGATCATGCGCTGATCCCCTTTGAGGTCGGCGCGTCCGGTGATACTGCGGGCGACATCCTGACGTTCCTTGCGCAGAATGAATATTCCCGTTGGATCCGAGGAAAGCGTCAGCAGACCACCGACCTGCGCCAAGGCTTCCAGAGCCGACAGGTCCTGACTTTCAAATGCCACGCGCGACTGGCCCCCGGTTGCGCCAAGGGCGATATACGATCTGCTGTCCTCTTCCACCAGAATGCGGTCGCCACCGCGCAGGGCGACGTCCAGCTTGGGGTTGCGGAACAGGTCCTCGTACCAAACGGTACCCTTCTGATCGCCCCGGATCAGGGTCACCAGCGCGATGTCCGACGCGACCGAGACCCCGCCCGCCTGGGACAACATACCAAGCAGCGATCGGGTTGGCCGTTCAATCGGATAAATGCCCGGTGCGGCGACCGTGCCCGTCAGCGAGACGGTGGACCCGTCACCCGCGACGCGCCGCACTTCGACTTGTGGGTCCGGCGTTTGTTCCTGAAGCTTGTCTGTGATCAGAACGCGCAGCTGTTCCGGCGTGTTTCCCGCGGCCCGAATCCGGCCTGCATAGGGGACAAAGATAAATCCGTCACTATCGACCTGAACCTCGTTCAACGCGGTCGCAAGACCGGTTTCGCCTGACAGCAAGCCATCGTCGACGTTTTCCCAGATGGTCAGCCCCAGCACGTCACCAGGGCGGACGGTATCTGCGGTCAATGTCTGGGCACTGCTGAAGGAGGACGAAAAGCCATACTGAGGAATGGCGGACGTCGCGCGTGTGACATTGTCGTCAACTTCAACGACATATGCGTTGCCCCCGTTTTGAACTGAACCGGCCAGAATTTCGGATTTGTTCGGTCCGGATTTTGGCAACTGGCACGCAGCCAGCAGACCAATTGCAGCCACAAGGGACACACCCCGCATCCATCGCCTAAGAGAGACTTTCACCGCCCGATATCCTCAGTCTTTTGTAGTTGCGTGCAGATTAGCTGGTAAGTTGCTTAACTTCCAGTCACACACCACCCGTTTCATTCGACGACTTTCAACTGTGTCGTTCGCGCCTCGTTCGTATTCAGAACCGATTGGTAAGGATCGTTGGTGTCCAAAAGCATATCCACGGCGCGACGCAGCAGCTGACGGCGGCCACGTCTTGAGTAGAACCCACCGGGTACCTGACTGGTTTCCAGAAGAAATTGCCGATAACAGCGATAGGCTTCGGCATCCGGGTGGCGGGGATCGGCGAAAAACGCTGCGATCGGCTGCTGTGAGACGAAATCGGGCTTGTCGTAAACCGAACGCCCGAAAATGCGCAATGGAATACCCCGCCACAGGACCTGCTGTCCGGCGGTGGAATTCACGGTGACGGCTGAACTCGCCTCATCCAGCAATCTGGCCAGCTTGCCGCCCGGCACATAATGAACACGGTTGTCGATGCCATGTTTTCTGGCAATTTCGCGGGCCCGGCGTCGCAACGGTTCGCGATGGTTTTCCAACGGGTGTTCCTTTACCACCAGCCTGTGATGGGCAGGCGCGCCTTGCGCAAATCCTTCGATTACCAGCTCAAGAAATTCACACATGCCCGAAAAGCTGGAATGAGCCTGCACCGAGCTGTCATGCCCAAGCTGCAACAGTACCAGATGATAGGGGTATCCGCCCCATCTGACCCGCGCGGTCGCCACACTTCGCTGAAGGTGGTGAAAAGGCATCAAAAACAGTCGCTTGAGGTACAATCTGAATTCTTGCGAGACAGGTAATTCCCTGTGCGGTTGAAAGTTGCGGTAGCGACTGTTCAGGGCCATCACGAACCAATGATAAAGGGCGCCATAGAAGATATGGTGCCGCATGTCTCCCCAATGCGACGGGGGCGGCGGCGCCTTTCGGTCGGACAGGGCCAAGGCCTGGCGCATTTGCTGAACGTCCAGCGACATCAGCCGGGAATTTCCGTTTGACCCGTCCCGCTCATAAGTCACCCACCAGGGGCGCAGATACCCCTCCTCGAATACATGTACGGTAACTCCGCAAGACCGCGCGATTTCGACCGCACGCGCATGTATGGGTCTGGTGTCGCCATATAGAACAATATCCGTAACTGCTTTTTCAGCGATCAAAGAGGACAGTGTTGCAGGCCAGTTTTCCGGTTTGTCCTGAAACGGGATGTAGCTTGCCTTGTCAAACCAGAACGCCTGATCGCCTGCATTGAACCCAACCCGCCAGACCCGAGCCCCCGTGGCGCGCAACATACGCCCCAAGGCCGGGAAAAAAGGTCCGTGCGGGCCCTGAAGGAACAGGAAGACCCGATCATGAGACCTTGAAGGCGGGTGCGGCATCCGAACTGCTCGTATTGTTGTTGTTGCCAAAACTATGCCCGTTTGGTGGGTGTACGGCAAGGCAGGGCTTGCCCGCGCGGCCCGTTGGCCTTACCTCGACGGTGAAAGTCAGGCACAGGTTAGGAACTGAGGGTTAACGGAATGTTTACAGGGATCGTCACCGACATGGGCACCGTCGCCGAGCTGGAGCAGCAGGGAGACCTGCGTGCGCGGATCAGGACTGCGTATGACACTGCGGGCATCGATATCGGGGCCTCGATTGCCAGTGACGGTGTTTGTCTGACCGTGATCGCGCTGGGCGACGATTGGTATGACGTCCAGATCAGCGCGGAAACCGTCTCGAAAACCAATCTCGACACCTGGACTGTCGGCAAGCGTGTCAATCTTGAACGTGCCCTGAAGGTTGGTGACGAATTGGGCGGTCACATCGTCTCGGGCCATGTGGATGGCGTAGCCGAGGTGATCGCGATTAAGGAAGACGGCGACAGCACACGCGTCACCTTGCGCGCGCCAAAGGATCTTGCACGGTTCATCGCGCCCAAAGGATCGGTGGCATTGAATGGCACATCCCTGACGGTCAATGACGTGACAGATTGCGATTTCGGCATCAACTTCATTCCACACACCAAAGAGGTCACCACCTGGGGTGACGTGCAGGTCGGGGACCGGGTCAATCTTGAGATCGATACACTGGCCCGTTATGTGGCGCGTCTGGCCGAGATGTCCTGATACCATACGTCGCGTCGGAGCAGACCTGCGCCGTTTGTGGACTGGTCTTTGTGCCCTCAGTGGTCTATTCCGCCGTTCAAACATGCCATGCGAAAGGCTGCCCAATGAGCTTTGAGACACCCGGCCCGGTCGAGGCCCGGCTGCGCGACGCGATCAGCCCGATCGAAGACATTATTGAAGAGGCGCGTGCTGGCCGGATGTATATTCTGGTCGATCACGAGGATCGCGAAAACGAGGGCGATCTGGTGATTGCTGCCGAGTTCGCAGATGCCGAGGCCATTAACTTTATGGCCACTCATGGCCGTGGCCTGATCTGTCTGCCGATGACAGCTGAACGTGTCGAAGCGCTTGGGCTGCCGATGATGGCGGTGAACAACTCGTCCCGGCACGAAACCGCATTCACCGTGTCCATCGAGGCGCGCGAAGGGGTCAGTACCGGGATCTCTGCCGCCGACCGTGCGCTGACCGTGGCGACTGCGATTAACGAACAGAACACAATGGCCCATATCGCAACACCAGGCCACGTCTTCCCCTTGCGCGCCAAGCGGGGTGGGGTGCTGGTGCGTGCTGGTCATACCGAGGCTGCCGTTGATATCTCGCGTCTGGCCGGTCTAAACCCCTCGGGCGTGATCTGCGAGATCATGAAACCCGACGGCACCATGGCGCGTCTGCCTGATCTGGTTGAGTTTGCGCAAGAGCACAACATGAAGATCGGCACGATCAGTGACCTGATTGCCTACCGGTCGCGCAACGACAATCTGGTGGTTGAAACCTCGCGTCAGATGGTGACGTCAGAATATGGCGGCGAGTGGGAGATGCGGCTGTTCACCGATCAGACCCATGGCATCGAACATGTGGTCATGATCAAGGGCGACATCACCACACCCGAACCGGTGTTGACCCGCACCCATGCTCTGCACGAGGCCCCCGATATTCTGGGTCTTGGTCCGAAATCCTCGCGCGAACTGCCGCGCGCCATGGAAAAGATTGCTGAAGAAGGACGGGGCGTGGTCTGCCTGTTCCGTCAACCGCGCAACTCGCTATATGCGACGGGTGATGAGGGGCCGCGCACCATTAAACAAACCGGTCTGGGGGCCCAGATCCTGTCCAAGATGGGAATTCAGGAACTGGTTCTACTGACCGACTCGCCGCAAACCGTATATCTGGGGCTTGACGCGTTTGGCCTGTCCATCGTTGGCACCCGTTCGATTTTGAAGGAAGACTGATCATGGCTGCTCAAGACGAACATGGCGTTCTGCCGACACCGACATTTGACAAGCCGGTCAAGCTGCTGATCGTGGCGGCGCCGTTTTATCGTGCGATTGCCGATAACCTGATTGCGGGCGCGAAGGCCGAAATCGAAGCCGCGGGCGGAACCTGCGAAGTGGTCGAGGTGCCCGGCGCGCTGGAAATCCCGACCGCCATCGCAATGGCCGATCGTCAGTGCAGCTTTGACGGCTATGTCGCGCTCGGCTGCGTCATTCGTGGCGAGACAACGCATTATGAAACCGTTTGCAACGACTCTAGCCGGGCCATCCAGTTGATGGGCCTGCAGGGCCTGTGCATCGGTAACGGTATTCTGACCGTAGAAAATGATGCGCAGGCCGAAGTCCGCGCGAACCCCAAAAAGATGAATAAAGGGGGTGGGGCTGCTGCTGCGGCCTTGCATCTGATCGCGCTCAGCCGTAAGTGGGGCTCTTCCAAAAAGGGCGTCGGTTTCAAACCGCCGTCCGAGTCCATCCTCGTGGCGGGCGACAGCAACGGACCCTCGACAGCATGACCAAGACAGACGCGCCGAAACCGGCCAACCAGAAACGCCTGATGAAATCCGCCGCCCGGCTTTATGCCGTGCAGGCGCTGTTCCAGATGGAACAGTCCGGGCAAACGACCGAAGCTGTCGTGAATGAGTTTCTGGATCACCGTTTTGGCGCTGTCTATGAGGGTGAGGAGATGTTGGATGGCGACATCTCGGTTTTCCGGTCCCTGGTTGACAATGCGGTGAACTATCAGGCCGCCATCGACCAGATGACCGACCGTGCACTGGTGGCCAAATGGCCGATTGCGCGCATCGATCCAACCCTTCGTGCGGTGTTCCGTGCCGCAGGTGCCGAGCTGACCCAAAGCGACACGCCGCCAAAGGTTGTCATTACCGAATTCGTCGATGTGGCGCGTGCGTTTTTCCCGGAAGGCAAAGAGCCGAAATTCGTCAACGCAGTGCTGGATCACATGGCGCGTGAGGCACAGCCCGAGGCATTCTGACGCCTTTACGAGAACCAAATATGCGCTAACTTGAATGTCATTGCGCAAAGAGGTTCGCCATGCCCAAACTGATCCGCCTTTATATCACGCAAGTTGCCTGGGGCTTTGTCATTTCGGCTGTGTTTGTCGGCGTCCTGTTGGCGCTGAATGTTGCAAACCTGCGCCATCTGATAACCAGTTCGGAAATCGGCCTTATCGCTTTGGTGATGATCTGGTTCATGAACGGCATTGTCTTTGCGGGTGTCCAGTTCGCCTACAAGATCATGAGCATGGCAGAAAAGCCGCAAGGCCCGCGCCGGGGCACCCCTGTTGTACACAGCTTTAAACCGGCGGTCGCAAAGCAGGAAGCCCCAGCAGGGCGCTGAATTTCAGGGGAAAATGTGGCGGGACCACCAAACAACCGTGTGGTTTGATTCCCGAGGACCTGTATATACAGGTGGGCGCCAGGTAATCAGGCCAGGACCTGAACAGAGCCAGCCCCCTCGGAATTGCTTAAGGCCACCAGAATGCTACCTGTCACAAGAAGGGCAGAACCCGCCACGCGCTTAAGTAGGGCGTCTGACGGGTTCGCACAAGGGGTCAGGCATCAACAGTTTCTTGCAATGCCGTGCGCATCTTGCCAAAGTGTTCGTCCCATCCCTTGTCTAGCGCCAGGATCAGGCCAAAGGCATCGGCCCCCTGCGGCAGGCCTTCATGCCGCAGGTCAAGGCGCGTCCCTCCTGCGACGGGTTCCAGGGTCCACTTGACCACGCTCACCGCGTCGCCCATCGGTTTTACGGTGAACGTGTATTCCAGATATTTGGGAGGGTTGGCAACGCGAACCTCACCCCAAATCAACAGGTCGCCGCTTGTCGTGCCAAACATCTCCAACTTTTGACCCGCGGACAGAGGGTGTTGAGGTTTGTGGAACCATTCCGCCAGACGATCCGGGTCTGTAAGATAAGCCCATACCGTTTCCGGTTCGGCCCTCAGAAAGATCGATTTCTTCAGAACTGCATCGGTCATTTCGATTTCCTTTCAACAGCTTCCTTGAGAGAGTTGAGGCGATCGTCCCAGAACTGGTCAAAATACCTGAGCCAGTCCAGAACGGGGGCCATTCCCTGTGGTTCAAGACGGTTAATGCGTTCGCGGCCACGGGTTTCGACGGTGATCAAGCCGCCGTCGGATAGCACGGTCAGATGCTTTTTGACCGCGGCCCGAGTCATGTCGAACTGGTCTGTCAACTGCCCGATGGTCATGTCCTGAGACGAAAGCAATTGTACAATGTCCCTACGTGTGGGATCGGCCAGCGCTCGGAACGCGTTTTGAGTTTGGTTATCCATAAGCAACCCCAGAAGAGATACCATTTGGTATCATATTAATGCGATACCTAATGGTGTCATGTCAAGCGCGATGGAGCACTTTACTTTTGTTCACCAATTGTTCACATTTGGGGTATGTTGTTAGATTTGCAGCCCGGACAGAAACTGGCGCGTGGCGTCGCACGCCACCTTGCCGCGCATGGTTTTGTTTCTGTTGAAGAATTCGTTCCGGCACGTGGTTTGCGTGTCGATGTGATGGGGCTGGGTCCCAAAGGTGAGATTTGGGTGATCGAATGCAAATCCAGCCGTGCCGATTATCAATCGGATGCCAAATGGCAGGGCTATTTGGAATGGTGTGATCGATTCTTCTGGGCCGTGGATACCGAGTTTCCGACCGATCTGTTACCTGATGAAACGGGCTTGATCATTGCTGACGCCTATGATGCCGAGATCGTGCGCATGGCGCCCGAGGACAAGCTTGCCCCGGCGCGGCGCAAGAAGATGATCCAGAAATTTGCAACAGATGCAGCACGCCGTCTGCATGCGCTGCGCGATCCGCGCTTGTAAAAGCTCAGCCTTTGACGGCGAGGGCGGCCTGTATCGCGGCGCGGATCTCATCGGCGATTTCTTCGGCTTCCTCGGGGTCGAAATCCATCGGAATCTCGATGCCGTCGGCTTCGATGAACAAGCGTACCATCCCCTGATCGGTCGGACCGATTTGCAGGTTGGCCTGAATATCGCGTTCGGTATTGATGCCCATCTATGCCTCCGAGACTGAGCATTCGTGCTAGCGCGCACGGGGTTGAGAATCAAGTCACCTTTGCGGTCAGATAAGACATGGAAAATGTGGTTCTCAGAACGTTTCGCCCCGATGATGCCGCGTGGCTGGTTGGACAGCACGGGTTACTCTATGCGCGCGACGAAGGATTTGATGACAGCTTTGCCCCATTGGTTGCGCGCATCCTTGAGGAGTTCATTGCCAACAATGACCCGTCCTTTGAAAAAGGCTGGATTGCTGAACGGGCTGGGCAAAGATTGGGTAGCATCTTCTGCGTGCGTGTTGACCAGACAACCGCCAAACTGCGCCTCTTCCTGCTTGTCCCCGAAGCGCGCGGACTTGGGTTGGGGAAACGGCTGTTACAGACCTGTACAGACTTCGCACGCGAGGCTGGATATCGGGAAATGGTTTTGTGGACCCATGAAAGTCATACGGCTGCCTGCGCGCTTTACAGGGCGTTTGGCTGGGAACTGATCGACAGCAAACCGGTGCATTCCTTTGGCGTCGATCTTGTCGAACAAAGCTGGAGAATTAGGCTTTAATCCTCTTGCATTCCCCCGGCGCGTTCGGTACATCGCCCCTCACAAAGTGCCGCCTTAGCTCAGTTGGTTAGAGCGCTGGATTGTGGATCCAGAGGTCCCCTGTTCAAGCCAGGGAGGCGGTACCATTCCCCCCAAATCGACTGTCCGTGCTCGCATCACCAAGCGTATTACAAGCGTAGTGTAGGCTTGAACGCCGGAATTTGCGGCGCGCCGTCTTTTAGCGCGCCAGGTTCAGTTTGAACCGCATTTTTGCCCGTTTGGCGGTGGGCAGGTGGCGGTTCAGGCGTTTGTTGATCAGGCCAAATCCCCCGACAATCACCAATGTCAGCAGGATGAAATAGAACGCCAGAATTGGATAGGGGATGAAGGGGTTGAACGTTTTGTCCGCGAAATAGCTGGCGTAATAGAGCGCGTCGCCACGTTGTTGCCAGGCCGGAAAGGCCGAGAAGAAGACCAGCGTGGTGGCATGGAACAGAAAGATCGCTTCGTTCGTATAGGCCGGCCAGGCCAGACGCAGCATGGTGGGCCAGACGATCCGCCGAAACCGCGACCAGCCGGACATGCCATAGGCATCTGCCGCTTCGATATCTCCCTTGGGGATCGAGCGCAGGGCACCGTAAAAAATCTCACCCGAATAGGCTGCGGTGTTCAGGAACAGCACGATCAGCGCCCCCAGCCAGGCCGAGGTGAAGGCGTCGAACATCGGATATGTTTTCTTCAGCGACAGGAAGAAGAAATAAGCAAAGAAGAACTGGATAAAGAGAGGCGAGCCCCGGAACAGAAAGATGAACCATTCGGCAGGTTTGCGCAGCCATTTGTTGGTCGAGGCTTTGCCGACGGCCAGCGCGGTGGCCAGAAAGAACCCGGTCGCCAGCGCCATGACGCCGAAATAGATGTTCCAGATCATGCCCGAGCCGATCAGGGTGAACTGTTCGCACAGGGTGAAATCGGTCTTGGGCAGCAGGCGTTCGCCAAAGCCAAGCGACCGCAGGCCGTAATCCTGAATGGTCTGGATGCAGCTCATGATCGGGCTCCTTGGAAAGGAGATTGCGGGCGCGAGAGAGATTGCTGTGCAATCGCGTGCGGCACCTGGTTGCGGTCTTGAACGCGGATCATCATGCCGTGGTCTCCTTGCGCAGAAGCTCTCCGCCGGAAGTGGCCTGTCCGTGGGACAATCGCCGCATCAGTTTTTCAAGCCCAAGTTCCGAGAAACGGGTCATGCCAAGGTAAAAGATCAGCAGGAACAGGAAATACCACATGCGCCAGTCGCCATGCGGGTATTGCGTGAATTTCGAGGTTTTGGTGCCGCCCAGTTCGCGCGCCCAATACACGATATCTTCGACGCCCAGCAGGAAGAGCAGGGGTGTCGCCTTGATCAGCACCATCCACAGATTGGACAGGCCGGGCAGCGCGTAAACCCACATCTGAGGTACGAGGATTTTCCAGAAGGTCTGGCGGCGATTCATGCCATAAGCTTCGGCCGTTTCCAGTTGCGCATGTGGTACGGCGCGCATTCCGCCGAACAGGACATTGGCCGCGAAAGCACCAAAAACGATAGAGAAGGTGATGACCGCAAGGAAAAACCCATAGGTTTCATGCACCCATTCAGGCGCGGTTCCAAGTGGCAGCTTGGCGGCCTGACAAACGAGGAAGTCATTGCCCTGGCGGATTGGGTCGGTCCAGTCCGGGCACAATATCTTATGCCGCGTCCACTCAAACGCCTGATCCAACGCGATGACGAAGAACAGGAAAAACGCAATGTCGGGCACGCCGCGCACAATCGCGATATATCCTTTGCCCAACCAGCTGAGGGGCGGGAAATGCGAGCGCGCCGCCATGGCTCCAGCAAACCCGAAGCCAAGAGCGACGGGCGCGGTCACAGCCAGCAAGGCCAAAACCTTGATGAAAGACAGGTAGAACGACCAGTGGACGCCATTGGTCAGGTAGCATGAAAACCAGCGGAACGTGCCCAGCGTGTCAGGATCAGCGCAGTACGAGAACATATGGCGTCTTTCCAACGTCTGTTCCGGCTAGGCCGGAAGCGGCCCGGCGCCAAAGCACCGGACCGGGATTGGTCAGGTCTTAGTTGGTGACGACCGAACCGTCAGTACCGTATGTGGCGGTGCCCTCACCGAACCACTTGATCAGCATCTCGTTCAGCGTGCCGTCAGCTTTCATCGAAGTGATGGCTTCGTCGAATTTGCCGCGCAGTTCACCGTCGCTTTCACGCAGGCCCATGCCGACACCGCCGCCCAGCGGAACCGGATCGCCGATAAAGACCAGCTCACCGCCCGATTCCTCGACCAGCGGCACCAGATAGTCGCGGTCGGCCAGAACGGCATCGGCTTCACCGTTACGGACGGCTGCAATGGTTTCTTCCGGGGTCGCGAATTCGACCAGGGTTGCACCGGATTCGGCAACGTGGCCTGCCTGGATCGTGGCGGTTTGCGCAGCAACGACACCGCCGGTTACGTCTGCCGAGTCAGAGGTCGCGACATAGGCCGACGCGGTCGGCGGGTAATAGTCTTGGGTAAAGTCGATGACCTCATCACGTTCGGCTGTGATCGACATACCGGCAATGATGGTGTCGTAGTTGCCCGAGACCAGGTTCGGAATGATCGAATCCCAGTCGTTCTTGACCCATTCACACTCCAGGTTAGCGCGTTTGCACAGCTCGTCGCCGACTTCACGCTCGAACCCGTCGATTTCACCTGCATCGTTGATGAAGTTGTACGGAGGGTAGGCGCCCTCGGTGCCCATGCGGACCGTGTCGGCCATCGCGATACCAGCAGTCAGCGCCAGGGCTGCAGTGGACAGAATCAGGTTTTTCATTGGTTACTCCCCAGTTTTGGTTCTGTTCTTGAAGTTAAGCCGCTTGAGTAGCGGAGAGAAAGCCCCGAAGCCGTTCGGATTCGGGTGATGTAAAGATATCTTCGGGCAAACCTTCTTCCTCGATCAGGCCCTGATGAAGAAATACCACGTGGCTCGAGATATCTGCCGCCATTTTCATGTCATGGGTCACGATGATCATGGTGCGCCCTTCTGCGGCCAGATCCTTGATCACCTTGATCACTTCCTGTTCAAGTTCGGGATCCAGCGCCGAGGTCGGTTCGTCGAACAACAGCGCCTGCGGTTCCATGCACAGCCCCCGCGCGATCGCGGCACGCTGTTGCTGACCGCCGGACAATTGCGCCGGATAGGCGTCGCATTTGTCGCCAATCCCAACTTTCTCAAGGTATTTGCGCGCGCTGTCTTCCACTTCGGCCTTGTCGCGGCCCAGAACGGTCACGGGGGCTTCCATCACATTTTGCAGGATGGTCATATGCGCCCACAGATTGAACTGCTGAAACACCATCGACAGGTTGGTGCGGATGCGCAGAACCTGCTTGGGGTCCGCGGGGCGGCGCCCATGGCTATCGCCCGACCATTTGACAGGTTCGCCTTTGAACAGGATTTCGCCCTGCTGGCTGTCTTCCAACAGATTGCAGCAGCGCAGCAAAGTTGATTTTCCTGACCCCGATGACCCGATCAGCGAGACCACGTCGCCGCCATGCGCTGTGATATCCACCCCCTTCAACACTTCCAGATTGCCGAAGCTTTTGTGAAGGTTTTTGATTTCGATGACGGGAGCGATTTCTGTCACGGGCAGTCCAGTAGTTTGTGGTGTTGGTGCGGTAATAGGGCCGAAAAATTTGCTCAATGCAATGCGCAATTCGCAAATTCAGGGTCGGAAACAGCCAAAATGACCAAATGCACCGGACAATTTGGTCATCAGATTATCCGCTGTGCGCATGGCGGTGGCGGGGTCGGTACGGACAGGTACTCCTCCGCCGGGATGTCGACCAAATCCTGAATGTGCAGCGTTTTGCGGTCGTGTTCGGTAAGGCTGTTTATCGCAGCTCGAACTGCGTCTGCGACCTGATCAACGTTTTGGTCGGGTCCGGTAATATAGGGCAGGGTCGGTGTCGGAGAGGTTTTTGCCAATTCGCGCAGGCTTTCGCCCAGATCGGTATGTTCCTGCAACATCATCCAGGTCAACGCATCCAGCGCGGCGAAATCTGCCTTCCCGTCCGAGACCGCCTGCGCTGACAGCGCGTGACCGCCTGTTTCCAACAATGACGCAGGATTCAGGTTCTCCCGGGATAGATGCGTGATCGGTGCTGCCCAGCCGGATTGAGACAGCGCTTCGTTATACGCGAAGATACCGTCAGTCATGCCCGCCAGCGTGCGGTTGTCGTCGCGCCGCGCCACAAAGACCGAGCAATAATGCCCGGCAGGACAACCGGGCAGGCCGTAATCCGGGGTGCCCACCAGTTGAACCCGACCATGCAAGCGTGTGCGATAGGGCATTCCACAGGTCTGCGCCAGCACCAGTTCGGGATCAAGCCAGACCTGCCAAACATCGGTGTCTCGGGTCAGCTGTTCTGGCCCGCATCCCAAATGCGCACGAATCAACCCCCAGAACCGATCATTGGCGGCCTGAACCTCGGGCATGTCATACATGCCAAGCATGGCGATCAAGATTTAGCGGCCTTTTGCCGGGCCAAAGCCGAATCCACGTCGCTGACCCCTAGTAAGCTGACAACCAGACGCAGCAGCGAGTCCTCCTCACCCGTACGGTGGCCATCAGCCAGCGCCACCGACCACAGCGCCTGAACCACCGCCAGCCGGTTTTCATAAGCGACAGCTTCTTTGATGGCACGGGTAAAACGGACCGTGTCGGGGGCCTCGGCCTCAAGATCTTCGGCACGGGCGCGCAAAGCCGCGCTTTCGAACGGGGACAAACCGTATCGTTCAGCCGAGATGCGGTCGATGCGCGCCATCTCAGAATCAGAATAATCGTTGTCAGATCGTGCCAGACGCACCAGCAGGGCCGTCAGGGCCAGGCGGGCATCATCTTCGACAAGCGGGTCGGGCTTGGGCTGTGTGAGCCTGGAAAGAAAGTCGCTGAACATGGGTAAGATATAGCGGGCGCTTAACTCACATCCAAGCGGCTTTGGACGCGCTCGCGCGCTGCCTGACTGTCATTATAGCTCAGGCCCATGGCAATGCGGGCTTCTTCGACGATCTTTATCTCGCCCTCGTCCGAACTGCCATCTGCCAGAACGATTTCCCACAACGCGTCAAGGGCTGCCAGCCGCTCTTTTAGGTCCGTGGTTTCCCGGATCAGTTTGCCGAACGTATCAGTTTCCGGTGCCGCAGCATGGAGCTTTTCGCAGGTGGCCCGAACCTTGGCCGCCTCAATCGCGTTATGCTGGTAAAGACGAGCCAGTATCTTGTCGATCAGACTGATCTCTTCCAGCTTATAATCGCGATCTGCCTGCGCGACGCGCACCATCAGAGCACCCAGAGCAAGTTCTGCATCCGGGTCCGGCAATTGTTCATGATGAGGCGGTCTGAGCGCCTTAAAGAACCTTTTCAACATAACAAACACCTAGACGACAGGTCGTGATCGGCCAAGCACGAAATGCCGGTCTTGCTATAGTATTGCGTGTGTCCCGCGCTGAACCAGAGCTGCGCGGCACCGGGTACACACCGGCCAACAATCAATCATTGCCCAATATCCATGAGTTTCAATTTGTCCTTAAGAAACAAAGGCCTGCGTTTACCAGGTCAGCGCCTCTTTGGCTGCGTTCTGCAACCAGGCCAGCATCTGGCGATAGGGGACCGGGCCGTAGCTGATCCGCGCGACCCCGAGCTTTGCCAGAGTGGCCGTATCCGGCGTGCCGGGCAGAGCGATGATATTGACCGGCAACGTGGTGGATTCGCAAAGCCGGGCGATCAGGGCTTCGTTCTTTAGCCCGGGGGCAAAGAATCCGCTGGCGCCTGCGTCAGCATAGGCATTGGCACGGGCAATGGCCTCATCCAGCATCGTGTCGTCATGGGTGTCCGCTGCGGCCTTCAGGAAGATATCTGTGCGCGCATTGACATAGCCGGGAATGCTTGCGCGCGCGCAAGCGTCGCACATCGCTTCAACGCGTTTGGCCTGAGTGGCGATATCGTAGAGACCGTCACCACCGATGATCTGGTCTTCAAAGTTGAACCCGACAACACCGCAGTCAAGTGCGCGCCGAACGTTTTGCGCGATCCCTTGCGGGTCTTCGGCATAAGCCCCCTCGAAATCCAGTGTTACCGGCAAATCAATCGCCGCAACGATGCGGCGTACATTGTCCAACGCGGCCTCAAGTGGAATGTTCTGCCCGTCGCCATAGCCCTGCGCCATGGCAACAGGGGCACTGCCGGTCGCGATGGCCTGGGCACCAGCGTCCCGAACGGCGCCAGCGCTGCCAGCGTCCCAGATATTGAACAGAATGACAGGATCGCCCTTCTTGTGAAGGCTGGTAAAGGTCACGGCTTTCTGGGACTGGCTGGTCATCGGAACTCTCCTGTTGTCACGTATCCTACAGCTAACGCTGAGAAAATGACCCGGCCAGAGTTTTTGCACCCAGCCAGGTCAATTTAAGGTGACGGCACAGGCACAGATTGCGTCAGCTTCGCAAAGCACCTGTGACATCCACCGGTTTGAAACCAAGGTCTCAGGCTTCGCCCACGGCGCCAGAGACGAATTTCGCGCTAAACGCAGATTCGCCCAGACGTTGCAGAAGACTCAGCTGTGTCTCCAGCCAGGCTTTGTGACCTTCTTCTTCCATCAGGATGCGTTCGAAAAGTGTACGCGAACCAACATCACCGGCCTCAGCCGCCTGTTGCGCTGCATTGGTGTAGAAGTCGACGGCCTCACTCTCGTCTTTGAGATCAGAGGCGAACATCTCCTCTAGTGTGCCTGCTGCGGCCGGGCTTTTCTGAAACGCAAGCTCGGGGGTTCCACCCAGAAACAGGATACGTTCGATAAAGGCGTCAGAATGCACCAGTTCTTCCTGCATCTCGCCCCGCATTTTCTCGGCCAGAATATCAAGGCCCCAGTCGTCCAGTACGTGCGCGTGCAACTGGTATTGGTGCGCGGCAGTAAGCTCCATATGAAGCGCTTGCTGAAGGTTGGTGATCGTTGTTGCGTTGCTCATCGGAAATCTCCTGAAACCGTGAAATGCAAAAGCAGAAAACCTGCCTCTCCACACAGTTAAGAGGTCAGCCCCCACGAAACAACGTGGGGTGACAGTCCGACACAGTCAGAGATTAGACCAGCCGCGAAGTGTCTTTCGCGGCCCGCACAAATTCGCGAAACAGCGGATGCGGGTCAAACGGCTTGGACTTCAGTTCCGGGTGGTACTGAACGCCGATGAACCACGGATGATCCGCCCATTCCACGATTTCAGGCAGACGTCCGTCCGGCGACATGCCCGAAAACTTCAGGCCCGCTTTTTCAAGCTTGTCGCGATACTTGATGTCCACCTCATAGCGGTGGCGGTGTCGTTCCTCGATCTGCGTGCCGCCATAAACCTCGGCCACTTTGGATCCATCCGCCAATACTGCGTTGTAAGCCCCAAGGCGCATTGTGCCGCCTTTGTCGTCGCCGACCTTGCGCTCGACCTTGTGGTTGCCCTGTACCCACTCCTTGAGGTGATAGACCACCGGTTCAAACCGTTTCTTCCCGGCCTCATGGTCGAATTCCTCGGACCCGGCTTCGGCGATTCCCGCAGCGTTCCGCGCAGCCTCGATCACCGCCATCTGCATGCCGAGACAAATGCCCAGATAGGGAACCTTGTGCTCGCGCGCATATTGCGCCGCCTTGATCTTGCCTTCGGTGCCACGCTCGCCAAACCCACCGGGGACGAGGATGGCGTGGAAGCCTTCCAGATACGGGGCCGCGTCTTCGGTATCGAAAACCTCGGCATCCACCCACTCGATCTTGACCTTCACGCGGTTGGCCATACCGCCATGGGTCAGCGCCTCGGCAATCGACTTATAGGCGTCTTCAAGCTGCGTATATTTGCCGACAATGGCCACTTTCACTTCGCCTTCGGCGTTGTGGATGCGGTCGCTCACATCTTCCCATTTGGCCAGATCGGGCTTGGGGGCGGGGCTGATCTGGAAGGCATCAAGAACGGCCTGATCCAGCCCCTCGCGGTGATAGGCCAGCGGGGCGTCGTAGATGGTCGACAGGTCCTGCGCTGCGATCACGCTGTCCGGACGCACGTTACAGAACAGGGCCAGTTTTTCCCGTTCCTTGGTCGGGATCGGCCCTTCGGACCGGCAGACCAGAATATCGGGGGCCAGACCGATCGAACGCAGTTCTTTCACCGAGTGCTGGGTCGGCTTGGTTTTCAACTCACCCGACGCTTTGATGTAGGGCAGCAACGTCAGATGCATAAAGATACACTGGCCGCGCGGTTTGTCCTGACTGAACTGACGAATGGCTTCAAAGAAGGGCAGGCCTTCGATATCGCCCACGGTACCGCCAATCTCACACAGCATGAAATCAACCTCATCCTCGCCGATGGCGATGAAATCCTTGATCTCGTTTGTGACGTGCGGGATCACCTGAATGGTCTTGCCAAGGTAATCGCCACGGCGTTCTTTCTCGAGCACGTTCGAATAGATCCGCCCGGAACTGACCGAGTCGGTCTTGCGCGCGGCGACTCCGGTGAACCGTTCGTAGTGGCCAAGGTCCAGATCGGTCTCGGCACCATCATCGGTGACAAACACTTCGCCATGCTCAAAGGGCGACATCGTACCGGGATCGACGTTCAGATAGGGGTCCAGCTTGCGCAGACGCACCGAGTAACCGCGGGCTTGCAACAAAGCGCCCAATGCTGCCGAAGCCAGCCCTTTGCCCAAGGACGAAACCACACCACCGGTGATGAAAATAAAACGTGCCATAGTTTTTCGGCTGCTCCCGTGAGACGTCAAAATCAGCTGCCCGACGGTTCCGAAAAACCGCTGCATCACGGGACTTCACATATAAAGGATTCGCGCCAAAAGCGCAAGAGAACCGCAAGATGCTGTTGCAGTCCTCTTTCAGGTTTCTAGGTTTTGTGGATCAATCCGCCTGCGGGATCAGTGGCGCGTTGTCGTCCTGTGCCGGCGGCAGAAGATCATCAACCGACGGAATCGCCGGTGTGCTTTCTTCTGTCGAAGCCGGCGCTGGAACGCCCAGACGATCGATTACCGAGCTGCCCGAAGATTTCTGAGCCGCAAGAATGGTCAGCGTGATCGAGGTGACGATGAAACAGGCCGCCAGAATCCAGGTCACCTTGCCCAATGCCGTCGCTGCTGCGCGACCAGCCATGGCACCGCCACCACCCATACCCAGGCCGCCGCCTTCGGACCGCTGCATCAGGACGACGGCGATCAGGCCCAGAGCCAGAAGAAGATGGATGATGAGAACGACGTTTTCCATGGTGGTCCTGTACAGCGTGGCGTGTATCGCGTGGTACTTATGCAAGTTTGCCAGCGGGGGCAAGTCAGGAGTTGGCATCAACTTCTTTGATGTATCCCATCACGTCAAAGGGACTGGACAGTGTGTCGATTTGTGACGCAGGCTGCGGCCATGCCACATGACGATCACGACCACCCGCATGCCCTGTTGCCACCTGAACCCGCATTGCGCGTCAAAGCGCTCGAGACGATTCTGACCCGCAAAGGGCTGATCGATCCAGCGGCTCTGGATGAGATTATCGACACTTATCAGAACAGGATCGGGCCGCAAAACGGCGCGCGCGTCGTTGCCAAAGCCTGGAGCGACCCTGCCTTCAAAGCTGCCCTGCTGGAAGACGCCACTCCGGTCGTGGCCGACCTTGGCTACTATGGCCGCCAGGGTGAACATATGGTGGTGGTTGAGAACACACCGGACCGGCACAATATGGTCGTCTGCACGCTGTGCAGCTGTTACCCTTGGCCGCTGCTGGGCATACCGCCCGGATGGTACAAATCCGACGCCTACCGCGCCCGCGCAGTGCGAGAACCGCGCAAGGTGCTGGCCGAATTCGGCGTCACCTTGCCCCAAGACACATCTGTACGGGTTTGGGATTCGACAGCCGAGGTTCGCTATCTCGTCTTACCCATGCGCCCTGTAGGCACAGACGGGATGAGCGAAGAGGGGCTTGCCGCGCTTGTGACGCGCGACAGCATGATTGGCACGGGCCTTCCAAGGGTGCCCGCATGACCCGCGTTCACGATATGGGAGGACGTTTCGGTGACGGTCCGATAAACCCCGAGACAGAGGATGCGCCGGTCTTTGCCGAAGACTGGCACGCCCGCGCTCTTGCGGTGACACTTGCATCCGGTTTTCTGGGGCAGTGGAACATCGACGTTTCGCGCCACGCGCGCGAACGCCTCTCCCCGAAGGATTACACCCGGTTTTCCTATTATGAGAAATGGATATCCGGTCTGACCGATCTGCTGGTCGAAAAGGGTGTTCTGACATTGGATGATCTGCGTGGCGTGAGCGGCGACGAACCGCACCCCTTGGCGGACAGAGCACTCAAGGCGGAAGCGGTGTCCGCTGCGCTGGCCAAAGGCGGGCCTGCGGACAGGCCTTCCAATGTCGCGGCGCTGTATTCTGTGGGGCAAGAGGTTGTCACGGTCCGACCGGCGGCAAATCGCCTCGTGGATGGAGGTCACACGCGCCTGCCTGTCTATGCATCCGGTGCCAGGGGCCGAATCCTGCGCCTGCACGGAACCCATGTTCTGCCCGATTCCAATGCGCATGGGTTGGGTGAGGCGCCAGAGCCGATTTATGCAGTGGTCTTTGCGGCATCAGAACTCTGGGCCGCCCCCGAACATCCCGCTGACCAGGTGGTTCTGGACCTCTGGCAAAGCTACCTGCAACCGGAATGAACGACTGCATCACATACGGAGCCCCCGAGCCGGTTTTTGCTGAGCCCTGGCACGCTCAGGTCTTTGCCGTCACAGTCGCGCTGAACGAGGCCGGGCGGTTCGAATGGGCGGATTGGGCGGCGCGTTTTTCAGCGACATTGAAACGCAACGGGCTTGCCCGGGAACTGGATGGCGGTGACGATTACTTCCACGCATGGCTGGAAACGCTTGAGGCATTGCTGGTCGAACAGGGCGCTGCCATGCCGAAAGATGTGCAGGATCTGCATAAGGCCTGGGAAGAGGCTTACCTGACCACTCCGCACGGACAACCTGTCCACTTACGATGACAGGGTAGGGGGCTCTGCCCCCGCCGCCCGTTCCGGGCGCCTCCCCCGGGATATTTAAAGCCAGATGAAGCAGGGGATCCGCTCTTCATCTGGCTACAAATATCCCCGCCGGAGGCATCGCGCGCCTGCGCGATTTTCCTCTGCGGCGAAATATCGGTTTCCCTGCCGTTTTTGCCCCGCTATATGAGCCGGGTTTGATCACTCAGCACGAAAAGGACCGGATATGGCCAACGTGGTTGTTGTCGGCGCCCAATGGGGCGACGAAGGAAAAGGCAAGATTGTCGACTGGCTCAGCGAAAGGGCGGACGTAATCGCGCGTTTTCAGGGCGGTCACAATGCCGGTCATACGCTGGTGATCGACGGTGAGGTCTATAAGCTGCACGCGCTTCCTTCGGGTGTGGTACGCGGCGGCAAGTTGAGTGTTATTGGCAATGGGGTGGTTCTGGACCCCTGGCATCTGGTCAATGAGATCGCAACCATCCGGGCGCAGGGTGTTGAGATTACGCCCGACACGCTGATGATTGCCGAAAACACGCCGTTGATTCTGCCGATTCACGGCGAGTTGGATCGTGCGCGCGAGGAAGCTGCGAGCAAAGGCACCAAGATCGGAACAACCGGTCGTGGAATTGGCCCGGCCTATGAAGACAAGGTTGGGCGGCGTTCCGTTCGCGTTGCCGATCTGGCGGACGAAGCCACGCTGGAGGCCCGCGTGGACCGCGCATTGCAACATCACGATCCGTTGCGCAAGGGTCTGGGTATCGAACCGGTTGACCGCGACGCGCTGGTTGCTCAGCTCAAAGAGATCGCGCAACAAATTCTGCCGTTTGCGGCACCTGTCTGGAAAGTGCTGAACGAAAAGCGCAAGGCCGGGAAACGCATCCTGTTTGAAGGGGCGCAGGGCGCGCTGCTGGATATCGATTTTGGCACTTATCCCTTTGTGACGTCGTCGAACGTGATTGCGGGGCAGGCGGCAACCGGTGTTGGAATCGGACCGGGCTCGATCAATTTCGTGCTTGGCATTGTTAAGGCCTATACCACCCGCGTTGGAGAAGGGCCGTTCCCGACCGAGTTGGAAGACGCAGACGGTCAGCGTCTGGGTGAACGCGGGCACGAATTCGGGACGACAACAGGCCGCAAGCGCCGCTGCGGCTGGTTCGACGCCTGTCTGGTGCGCCAGACCTGCGCCACCAGCGGCGTGAACGGCATTTCGCTGACAAAGCTGGATGTTCTGGACGGGTTTGAGACCCTTAAGATCTGCACCGGGTATGAGCTGGATGGCGAGCGTTTGGATTACCTTCCAACCGCAGCTGATCAGCAAGCCCGCTGTACCCCGATTTATGAAGAAATGCCGGGGTGGAGCGAATCGACCGAAGGCGCGCGCAGCTGGGCGGATTTACCTGCAAATGCGATCAAATATGTACGTCGGGTCGAAGAACTGATCGAGTGCCCGGTAGCGCTTTTGTCCACCAGCCCGGAACGGGATGACACCATTCTGGTGACAGACCCCTTTGCCGACTGATGCGCGAAAAACAGAAGACAGGGTTGAGTTACAAGGCACGCCGGCGCTGGTCGCTGGTGATCCTTGTGCTTGGCCTTCCGCTGTACATCATCGCTGTTGTGACGATCGTGAACTTGCTGGGGCGTCCTCCGATCTGGATCGAACTGCTGGTTTATATCGTGCTGGGCATCCTTTGGGCCCTGCCGTTCAAGTTTGTGTTTCGCGGCGTCGGTAAAGAAGACCCCGATCAGTCCTAGCGCTCGTCAGGTACGTGTAAATGACCGGGCCTGCTGAGCACTGCGCAGGATTACGCGCGGTCCTCGGAGGTATATTGTCGGCTGTCTGGTATCAGTCGAAATGCTCGGGCTTTGTCATTCAGGGCAGGAGTATGGTCCAATGGCAAAAAGCAAAAAGGCCGGGGGTAAACCCGGCCTCGCTTGTGAACCTTCCGGTGTGATCAGCCCACGGCACGCTCGTCATCGGGGCGAAAACCGATCAGGTTGGACGCCGCGAAACGCCCGCCTCCGGCTTTCTCGATTTTACCATCGCGCAGCAACTGTCCAAAAGAACGCAGGCTTTCTTCGCGATTGAACTCGTCCTGTTTCAGTGAACGCACCTTGTTCATCAGCTGCGGGCGCGAAAACTGCTCCTGACCTTCGATGAAGGACAGATATGCGGCAGCCGCTTCCAGAAGATCAGGCAGCGATTGCGCACCCTGTTCCTGTGCAAACTGTGCGAAACCGCCTTCCTCCGATCCGGTTGCTTCCTGGTCTGCGGTGACACGACGTGGCGAGACCGGGCTTGCGGATGTTCCGTGTTCATCCACCCGCTGCTCGGCCACCAGCTTGAGCGGCGCTGGAGCTTCCGGTGCCGGACGCATGCTGGTTACCTTGATTTCGGGTCGCCGTGGGCTGACCACGGATGCCAGATCGCCGCGATATTCCCGGTCGGCCGCCTCTTCCGAGCGTGCCTGACCGTCGCGGTCGGCTTCGGTGGCTGCGACGGCGGTGCGCAAGTGCGAATAGGTTTCGCGCGCATCGCTGCTGCTGGGGTCATCCATATGCTCGCCGGTCTTTGCCATCAGGCGCGACATATCCTGATCGGGATCCGCATCGTCCGCCAGTTTTTGGCTCGAACGACCGGACAGGTGCTGTTCGATCTCGGAAATTTCGGTCAGCAGGTGCATTTCGTCGTCTGCCGTCAAAACACCCTGCGCCAGGTCTTCCTCGACCGGTTCATCGTCGGATTCAATTGCTACGTCTTCTACGTTGAGGATGTTGGGGGCATCCTCTTCGTCGAAATCGTCTTCGGCAACGTCTGCAAGATCAGCGAACAGAGGCTCGGCGGCGGTCTGATCCGCCACCGGTGTGTCTTCGATCTCGTCGATTTGCAAGGGCTGGGGGGTCAGGGGCGCCTGCAGGTCAACGTCTTCTTCGATCTGAGTTTCAGCAACTTCGGGGATCAGCGCATCAGCTGTCTCAGCCGCTTGCGGTTCTTCAGCTTCCTGATCCTGCATCTCGTCAATCGCAGGTGCCGCAGGCACTTCGGTTTCCTGGGCTTCAGGCTCTGTGGGCTCGGCAAAGTCTTCCGCGCTGAGCGCACCGGCCTCAAACGCGGCGGCCACTGCATCTACCGGGGGGGCGGTATTGGCCAACAGCGGTGAGTCTTCGTCTTCGGAATACTCGGCCGCGGGCACATCGGAATGAGAGACGACTGCGCGAATGCGTTGCAGTTTCGCCGCGATGCTGTCAGCGGCCGGGGGTGGGGTGTCCGCGACAGGTTCCGCTTCGGCGAACCCGGTCTGCGCAGGGGCCGGTTGTGGCTGAACGTGAGCGGGAGTTTCGGCAACATTGATCGTGGCCGTGTGCGGGGCCGGCTCTTCAGCAGCGACAGGGGTTTCGGTTGTCTGAGTGGCGCGCAGCAACAGGCCGGATTCGTTCTGACGGGCTTCGACGCGCTGCGACGCATCGCGCCGGGCGATGCGGGTCAGCATTTCGGCATCAGGTTGCGGGGGTTCCGAGCCGAAGTAACGGTCATCCGCTGCGAGATCGCGGAAATACTCGGCGATGGCTTTCATCGTTTCAAAGGAATCATCAAATCCTTCCAAAGTGCAGGAGAAGGTTCCATATGAAACGGTTAATACCTTGTTATTCTGTACCATCAGACGCACGTCCTTTACAAACTACGAGAGCCCACTTACCCGGAATCGGGAGCACACGAAGGCTCTGAACTTTATGCATGAACCTATCATTTTGTGGTCTTAATGTGTCCAAATCCGGGAAAAATGGCCAATCTTAGGAAAATCAAGCCAATTGTACGCTCTGCCGATCCAATTGGGTTGTTCGGAGGGGGATTTATCGGATCTGGAGACCTGAATCTGGTGCTGAATCGCGTCAATTCGGTCGTTGCCGCCGATGGCGGAGCGGACGTTTTGACAGAATCAGGCCGGATTCCCGATGCGGTGATTGGTGACTTCGATTCGCTGAGCCAAGCGACGCAAGCAAAAATTCCCGCGGATCGCCTGTTTGCCATCCGTGAACAGGACAGCACCGATTTCGACAAAGCTCTTCGCAATCTGCACGCTCCGCTGGTTCTTGGGGCCGGGTTTCTTGGCGGGCGACTTGATCATCAACTGGCCGTTCTGAACGTTCTGGTCCGGCGGCAGGATCAGGCCTGCATATTGCTGGGCGAACGTGAACTGGTTTTTCACGCGCCGCCAGAGATCAAGCTGCCGGTTGCACCCGGCGATGTGGTCTCGCTGTTTCCGATGCAGCCCGTGACGGGGCGC
This sequence comes from Ruegeria sp. O5, assembly GCF_056535105.1. Classification (NCBI taxonomy): domain Bacteria; kingdom Pseudomonadati; phylum Pseudomonadota; class Alphaproteobacteria; order Rhodobacterales; family Roseobacteraceae; genus Ruegeria; species Ruegeria sp. O5. Next base: position 114,372 of record NZ_JBQERN010000005.1, read on the forward strand.
AGTACCGGGCTGGAATGGCCGATTGATGATCTGGCCTTTCGGCCGGACGGGCAGGTGGGAACATCCAACCGCGCATTGGCGCCTGTCGAGCTGAAGATGGATGGGCCGGGCCTGTTGGTGATGATCCCGCGCGCAGCGCTTGATCCGCTTATGCAGGTGTTTCTGTCGGAGCAGACCGGGCGCTGGCCCGCTCGCGCAGAATGACGTACAGGCCTGCGGCAATGGTGATGACGATGCCAGCCGCAGCCAATCCATCGGGCAGGTCGTTGAAAATCACCCATCCGATCAGGGTTGCAACCGGGATTTCCAGATATTGCATCGGGGCCAGAGTGGCAGACGGCGCATAGCGCAGCGACCACGTCATCAGCAGATGCGCGACCGTACCCAACACCCCGATCGCAATCAGCAGCCAGTTCAGATCGCTGGATGGCAGGGTCATCGAGAGCTCCTGAATGTTCATTTGCGTGCCAATCAGAAGGAGCGGTGCCAGAAGGATCGTCGCAAATACGCCGGACACAGCCTGCAACGACACCGGATCGGTCTCTTTCGCGACTTGCCGGGTGGCCAGCATGAACAAGGCAAAAACCACGGCAACGATCAGTGGCAGCAACGCAGGTGCACCCACCTCGGCAAAGCTGGGTTGAATGACCAGCAATGTGCCGATGAACCCAACGACGCAGGCGGCAAGACGGCGGGAACCGACCTCTTCCTCCAGAACATATTTGCCCAGCAGCAGCATGATGAATGGCATGACAAAGGCAATTGCAACGGCATCCGCCAAGGGCAGGAATTGCAGCGCGCTGAACATGGCCGAAATGCCGATGATATGCAGCAGCGTCCGTAGCAGGGTCAGCCGCAGGATGCGGCCGCGCATCCGCCAGGGTCGCCCCGTCACCGCAACCAGGGGGATCAGGATCACCGCTTGCACCGCGAAACGCACCATGACCAGCAGACCCAGCGGTGTGGTTTCACCCAACAGCTTCGCCATCGCATCCCCCAAGGGTGCGAGCACGCAAAAACCAAGCATCAAAAAGATGCCAAAGACGGGTCTGTCCTGGGTCATGAGCGCGACGCTATCTGTTTCGCGACGCAGAGGGAAGCGCTGTTGTCAGCGGTCGGGCAGGGGATGAACCTTGGTGTAATCCGGCCCGATGCAGGTGGGCAAACCATCCTCCAATTTCAGCCATTTCAGCTTTTCTTCATGCGCGACATGCAACGTAGGTTCCAGTGTGTCAGGAGAGTCCAGTGTCGCGACATAAAGGTGCATCACATCCGACATGGCGGTTGAACGGAAGGACATTGGCGTGCCGCAGTGCGGGCAGAAGCTGCGCTCGACACCGGGAGAGGAGTTGAAATGCTTGGGCTCTTCACCGGTCCACCGCCAATGGCCATCCCGAACTCCGAAATACGTTGTCATCGGCGCTGCGCATTGGCGACGGCAACTGTCGCAATGGCAGGTGACGCATGACAGTACCGGAGGGTCGACCTCGAACCGGATCTTGCCGCACAGACAATGTCCACGCATGTCGCCCCTCGCTTTCTGTTTCAGCAATTCGGTACGTTCACAGCCAGACCTCCCAGCGACGTTTCCTTGTATTTCTCATGCATGTCATGGCCGGTCTGGCGCATCGTCTCGATCACTGCGTCCAGCGGCACGAAATGCTGACCATCCCCGCGCAAGGCCAGCGAGGCGGCTGAGACCGCTTTGATGGCCCCCAGCCCGTTACGTTCGATACAAGGAACCTGAACCAAACCGGCAACAGGGTCGCAGGTCATGCCCAGATGATGCTCCAGCGCGATCTCAGCGGCATTTTCCACTTGCTCGGGGGTTCCCCCCATCACGGCGCAAAGCCCGGCTGCCGCCATGGCAGCCGCGCTGCCAACTTCGGCCTGACATCCCGCTTCGGCACCCGAGATCGAGGCGTTGTATTTCACCAACCCGCCAATGGCCGCTGCGGTCAGCAGGAAATCTTCGATATGGCTTTCGGACGCGCCCGGTACGTGATCCAGGTAATAGCGCAGAACAGCGGGCAGAACACCTGCGGCCCCGTTGGTGGGCGCGGTGACAACCTGCCCGCCCGCCGCGTTTTCCTCGTTGACCGCCATGGCATAGACGCTCATCCAGTCGTTGATCGTGTGCGGCGCGGTCAGGTTCATGCCGCGTTCGGCCATCAGCGCATCATAGATGCCTTTCGCGCGGCGGCGCACTTTCAAACCACCCGGAAGGATGCCGTCAGTGGTCAAGCCACGTTCGATACAGGCATTCATGACGTCCCACAAACGGGCCGATCCTTTCGCGAAACTGTCGGCGCAGCCCCGCGCGATCTCGTTTGCGCGCTTCATCCCGGCTATGGTCTTGCCACTGGATTTGGCCATCTCAAGCATTTCTGCGGCGGATTTGAACGGGAACGGGACCGGGTCGCCTTCATCGGTGTCTTTCCCTTCGGCCAGTTCTTCCTCGGTCAGGACAAAGCCGCCGCCGATCGAATAAAACACCTGCCGCAGGATGACATCGCCCTGTGCGTCGGTAGCCATCAGGATCATCCCGTTGGCGTGCCCGGGCAAATTGTTGTCGTAGTCAAAAATCAGATCCGCCTTGGGATCGAAATGAAGCGTCGGCAGGCCTTCGGGCGTTACGGTGTGCGTGCGTGCGATATCGGCCAGCGCGGCCTCGGCCTTTTCGTTGTCATAGGTGTCGGGAACAAAGCCCGCCAGACCCAGAATGGTCGCCCGATCGGTCGCGTGGCCGACGCCGGTGAAGGCCAGCGAGCCGTGCAGCGAACCTTTCAGGCCCGTAAATTCAAAGGGGGACGCGCGCATCATGTCCAGAAAGCGCGCCGCGGCCACCATCGGGCCCATTGTGTGTGATGAAGACGGGCCAATGCCCACTTTGAACATATCGAAGACAGATAGGAACATATCAGATAGCCGAGCCTTCCGGGGGATTAGCGTAAGTAGGGGATGTGAAGGGTGTAACGCCCAAACCTTCCGCAGCGATTGCCGAACGGGTGGCGGGGCATGTCTCAAGGTGCAGAAGAACTTTCTGCAGATGCGGCGTGTCGGCCAGTTGATACCAGCTACGGTTAGCACTTACGGGGTACAGGGCCATCCAGCGCATCATGCAGGCGACATAATAGGTCAGAACCGATGGGACACCTGCGCGAAACCACTCAGGCCCGCGTTGCGCCAGCGCATCCAGCAGCCGCAGGTGCTGCAGCAACCGGGGTCGGATGCCCGCGCGCAGCGTGTCGGCCTGTGAGGCGTCTATGTATTTTTCAGCGTAGAACAGGATGCGCAGATCCGCATGCAACGTGTTGGACGCAAAAAACAGCCATTTCAGAAATCCGGCGCGTTCAGGATCATCCGCCGTCGGGGCAAGTTGACCATGGCGCTCCGTCAGCCAAAGCAGGATCGCCGCGGTTTCAAAGATCGGGCCCTGCGGCGTTTCCAGAACCGGGATCAGCCCGTTGGGATTAAGCGACCGATACGCGTCGCTGTCCTGCTCGTTCTGGCGGCGGTCCACCAGCACCGTTTCATAAGCCACGCCCATCTCGTCCAGCGCCAGCCGGATCACCAGCGAGGCGTTGTCAGGGGCATAGTGCAGGCGGTACGGGGTCAACATGCGCGCAACTTACAGCGCAAAGATGTGGGTGTAAGACATGATTGCGACTTTTCCGACAGGAAACGCGTAGTCCTGAGACATCTTAACGCCTGTCGGATCGCAAAATGGGGTCGCAGTCGCCTGACGCATTCCCTATAACTCCGTCAGAATAAACTGGGAAAGCTGCTATGACCAGAGATCTGTCGCCAATCGACACCGCGAAATATGTTGCCGCGTACCGTGCCGCCGACATGGTCGAAGACGGGATGCGCGTGGGCCTTGGCACAGGATCGACAGCCGCCTGGCTGGTGCGCCGTCTGGGTGAACGGGTGCGCGAAGACGGCCTGCGGATTAAGGGTGTTCCAACCTCGACCCGCACGGCGCAGCTTGCCCGCGAGGTTGGTATTGACGTCATTTCACTGGATCAGGCCGGTTGGCTGGACATGACCATCGACGGCGCGGATGAGTTCGATCAGGACCTGAACCTGATCAAGGGGGGCGGCGGTGCGCATTTGCAGGAAAAGATTGTGGCCACGGCCAGCGATCAGATGATCGTCATCGCCGATGCAGGCAAAGAAGTTGAAACTCTGGGGGCCTTTCCACTGCCTGTCGAGGTCATTCCCTTTGGCTGGCAGACAACGCGCACATTGATCGAGGAAGCCCTGGATACAATGGATGTACTTGGAACGTCCTCGGCGCTGCGCATGAATGGTGAGGCCCCGTTTGTAACCGATGAGGGCAACCACATCCTTGACCTGCACCTCAAGCGCATCGGCAACCCGCGCCAGATGGCGCTGATCCTGAACCAGGTGCCCGGTGTTGTGGAAAATGGCCTGTTCATCGACATCTGCGACAAGGTCGTGATCGGCCATGGCGATGGCCGGGTCGAGCTGCGGGATATCAACGCGGGCACGGTCGAACTGGATCAACTGCTCAGCGGGTCGCGCGACAATCTGTTCTCCGATTTTTCGGACTGAGTTTCGTGCAGTTCCGTTCGGCAAGTGGCTATGAAAGTTCGAATTTTCCGCGCCGGGGGTTGGCACAGGCTTTTTTACGCCCAGATATCCAGAGAATTTTGAAAGTTGAACGAAGGAACCCGGCATGAGCTTTGACTATGATCTTTTTGTCATCGGCGGAGGTTCGGGCGGGGTCCGCGCGGCGCGTGTTGCGGCGGGCGAAACCGGCGCCAAGGTCGCGCTGGCCGAAGAAGACCGGTATGGCGGCACCTGTGTGATCCGGGGCTGCGTGCCAAAGAAGCTGATGGTCTTTGCCAGCGAATACTCGGGCATGGTCGGGGATGCGCAGGCCTATGGCTGGGACATTCAGCCAGGCGCGTTCAACTGGAACACTTTCCACGGCAAGCTGTTGGCCGAGCTTGATCGGTTGGAAGGGATATATCGCAATATCCTGAAGAACAACGGCGTCGAAAGCTTTGACCAGCGTGCGCGCCTTGTGGATGCCCACACGGTCGAGCTGACCGATGGAACCCGCAAAACCGCCAAACACATTCTGATCGCCACTGGCGGTCGCCCGGTTGTTCCGGATTTTCCGGGCTCGGAACTGGCGATTACGTCGAACGAGATATTCCATCTGGGTAAGCTGCCAGAAAGCATCCTGATCGTAGGAGGCGGTTATATCGCCTGTGAATTTGCCGGGATCATGAACGGGCTGGGGGTCAGGACGACTCAATTTTATCGCGGCGCACAGATCCTTCGGGGTTTTGATGACGAGGCGCGTGGACTGATCAGCGAAGAAATGTGCCAGAACGGCATCGACCTGCATCTGGGCACCAATGTGCTTGAGATGAAAAAGCAAGGCGACAAGATCTGGGTCAAGGCCACCAACGGCTCCGAGCAGAGTTTTGATGTGGTGATGTATGCCACGGGCCGTGCGCCGAATGCCGATAACCTTGGGTTGGAGGCTTTGGGCGTTGAACGCGGTCGTAAGGGCGAGATCATCGTGGATGAATACAGCCAGACCGCCGTTCCCTCGATCTTTGCCATTGGCGATGTGACCGATCGGGTGAACCTGACCCCGGTCGCGATCCGCGAGGGGATGGCTTTTGTGGAAACCGTATTCAAAGGCAATCCGACACCGGTGGATCACGACTTGATCCCGACTGCGATCTTCACTCAGCCTGAGATGGGTACCGTAGGCCTCAGCGAAGAAGAGGCGGCAGCGCAGGAACCAATCGAGGTCTATGCCACATCTTTCAAGCCGATGCAGAAATCTTTTGCTGGCGGCACGCAGCGGGTGCTGATGAAACTCATCGTCTCTCAGGCGACGCGCAAGGTGTTGGGTTGCCATATTGTCGCCCCCGGTGCCGGCGAGATGATCCAGCTGGCGGGAATCGCCGTAAAGATGGGCGCGACCAAGGAAGATTTTGACCGTACGGTTGCAGTTCACCCGGTCATGGCCGAAGAACTGGTGACAATGCGGCAACCTGTGCGCACGGCTTGATTTGCAAGCGCGCGCACACACGTTACAAGGGAACCCGTGATCACACGGTCCAAAACGAAGGAAAAGATACTTATGGCGGGCAACAGCGGCGGCCCCTGGGGGGGCGGAGGCTCATCCGGTGGCGGAGGAAATCGGGGTAACAACGGGGACGGGCGCAAGCCCCCCGAAAGCGATGGCCCGCATATCCCCGAGATCGACGAACTGATGAAAAAAGGCCAGGAACAGCTGCGCGTCCTCATGGGCGGCCGTGGCGGCGGTGGCCGTGGCGGTAGCGGTGATCAGGGCGGTGGCGGTCCGGCCTTTACCAAGGGCACAGTTGCGATTGGCCTTGTTGCAGCTGCAGTAGTCTGGGGGCTTGCGAGCTTTTATACTGTCAAACCCGAAGAACAGTCTGTCGAACTGTTTCTGGGCGAATTCTCGGCCGTCGGCAATCCGGGCCTGAACTTTGCGCCATGGCCGTTTGTAACCGCCGAGGTCATACCGGTGACCCGCGAACAGAACGAAGACATGGGTGGCGCGCGTGGTAGCGACGATGGCCTGATGCTGACCGGCGACGAGAATGTGGTCGACATAGATTATCAGGTTGTCTGGAACATCAACGACCCGGCCAAGTACCTGTTTAATCTGCGTGATCCGCGCCAGACGATCCGAGCCGTGTCCGAATCCGCGATGCGTGAGATCATTGCGCAAAGCGAGCTTGCACCGATCCTTAACCGTGATCGCGGCGTAATCGCCGACCGTTTGCAGGTGCTGATTCAGGATACAATGGACAGCTACGATTCGGGTGTGAACATCATTCGCGTCAACTTTGACAAAGCCGACCCGCCACAGGACGTGATCGCCTCCTTCCGCGATGTCCAGGCTGCCGCGCAAGAACGTGACCGGTTGCAGAACGTGGCAGACGCTTATGCCAACCGTGTGCTGGCCGAGGCACGCGGTGAAGCCGCACAGATTCTGGAAGAGGCTGAAGGGTACCGCGCCCAACAAATCAATAGTGCTCAGGGTGAGGCCAGCCGCTTTAGCGCGGTTCTGGAAGAATACTCCAAGGCACCGGACGTGACTCGCAAGCGTCTGTACTTGGAGCGGATGGAACAGATTTTGGGTGACGTCGACAAGATCATTCTAGACCCGAGTTCGAGTGGACAAGGGCAGGGCGTCGTGCCCTACCTGCCGCTGAATGAGCTGCGCCGTAGTCCTTCTGGGGAGAGCAACTGATGCGTAAGACGACATTTATTTTGCCGATCGTTTTCATCGCGGTAGTCGGTGTTCTTTCCTCGATTTTCATCGTGGACGAGCGCGAACGTGCTCTGGTTCTACAATTTGGCCGCGTTGTCGCGGTGAAGGAGGAGCCAGGTCTGGCGTTCAAGATACCGGTGATTCAAGAAGTAGTGCGCTATGACAACCGCATCCTGTCCATCGATGTCCACCCGCTGGAAGTTACTCCGCTGGATGATCGTCGTCTGGTGGTTGATGCGTTTGCGCGTTATCGAATTTCTGATCTGGAACAGTTCCGTCAGGCCGTTGGCGTCGGTGGTATCCCGGTGGCCGAGGATCGTCTGGACCGCATTCTGCGTGCTGAAACCCGCGAAGTACTGGGTTCGGTTTCCTCGCGTGACATCCTCAGCTCGGACCGTGCAGCCTTGATGCTGCGCATTCGAAATAGCGCGATTGCCGAAGCGCAGGCGTTAGGCGTCACCGTAATCGACGTGCGCCTGAAAGCGACCGACTTGCCGCAGGCCAACCTTGAGGCCACATTTGACAGGATGAAGGCCGAGCGGGAACGTGAAGCGACAGATGAACGCGCACGTGGTAACGAGGCGGCGCAACGTGTGCGCGCGCAGGCTGACCGGACTGTGGTTGAACTGGTGTCGGATGCGCGCCGTGAGGCTGAGATCACCCGCGGTGAAGCCGACGCCGAACGCAACGCGATCTTTGCCGAAGCTTATAGCGCCGATCCGGAGTTCTTTGAATTTTACCGCTCGTTGACGGCCTATCAGAATGCGCTGCAAGGCGGTAACAGCTCGCTGGTGTTGAGCCCGGATTCCGAATTTTTCAATTACCTGGGTTCACCCACAGGGCGGAGTGTTCCGGCGGCTCCGGTCTCTGAATAATGGGCATGATCCTTCTGGCCTTCGGGCTGGTACTGATTGTCGAGGGGCTGGCCTATGCGCTGGCCCCTTCGCTTATCGAGCGGATGCTGGAGGCGTTGCGCGCCATGCCCGAACAGGCCCGGCGTCTGGCCGGGTTGCTTTGTGTTGTCAGTGGTTTGATCCTGCTCTGGGGGGCATATCAACTGGGCTTTTGACGGGGCGGTTTCACGTGCGGGTGATTTCCCTGCGATCCCGAGTTGCTCACCGGGTTAAACTGACTACATTGGAAACTAAGAAAGGCCGAAACAGGCCTTGGCAAGATTGTCGACAAGGAGAGCTCAAGTGCAGGCGAAAGCGCGCAGTTTATCCGTCCGGTGGGACGACGTGAGTGTTTGGATGCGGCTGTTGTGGCTGGCCTTTGCCGGTACGCTGCTTGTGCTGGCGCAGTCGGTTTCCGCTCAGGCCAGAGGCGAAAGCCTGGCGCCCTTGGCCGAAAAGATCAGCCCGGCCGTGGTGAACATCACCACAAGCACCCTGATCGAAGGTCAGACAGGTCCGCAGGGCATCGTGCCCGAGGGGTCTCCGTTCGAGGATTTCTTTCGCGAGTTTCAGGATCGCAACGGCGGCAATGACAACGGCCCGCCCCGACGCAGCAACGCCCTTGGGTCGGGTTTTGTGATCTCTGAAGATGGTTACATTGTCACCAACAATCACGTCATTGCGGAAGCTGATGAAATCCTTGTGGAATTCTTCCCCGGCGACGGGCAGCCCAAAAAAGAACTGGTGGCCAAGGTCATCGGAACCGATGAGAAAACCGATATCGCGCTGCTCAAGGTCGAAGCGTCCGGCCCCTTGAAATACGTGCAATTCGGCGACAGCGACGTGGCGCGTGTGGGTGATTGGGTTATTGCCATGGGCAACCCGCTTGGTCAGGGCTTTTCTGTATCCGCTGGTATCGTATCCGCCCGCAACCGGGCGCTCAGCGGATCTTATGACGACTACATCCAGACGGATGCGGCGATCAACCGGGGCAACTCGGGCGGTCCGTTGTTCAACATGGACGGCGAAGTGATCGGCGTGAACACCGCCATCCTGTCGCCCAACGGTGGCTCGATCGGCATCGGCTTTTCGATGGCGTCGAACGTGGTAGTGAAGGTTGTCGATCAGCTGCGCGAGTTTGGTGAAACCCGGCGCGGCTGGCTGGGTGTCCGCATTCAGGACGTGACCGAGGACATGGCCGAGGCGATGGGGCTGGAAAAACCCGGCGGCGCGCTGATCAGCGATGTCCCGGAAGGCCCCGCCCAAGAGGCCGGTCTGAAAGCGGGCGACGTGATCATCAGCTTTGACGGCGTCGAAGTCGAAGACACCCGAGGTCTGGTCCGTCAGGTCGGCGAAACAGAAGTCGGCAAAGCCGTTCGGGTCATTGTGCACCGCGATGGCGGCACACAGACAATTCTGGTCACGCTGGGACGCCGCGAAGACGCAGAAAGCAAAGAAGATGACGAAGAAGAAACGCAGGATGCTCCGGTCGAAGAAAACGCCGATATTCTCGGGCTGACCATCTCCCCGCTCACAGATACGCTGCGCGCGGATATGGGATTGGATGCAGATGCCCAAGGTCTGGTGATTTCGAATGTCGATGAAGCGTCTGAGGCTTACGCGAAAGGGTTGCGCGCGGGTGACCTGATCACGGAAGCGGGTCAGCAGAAAGTGGAAACCATCGCGGACCTGGAAGCCAGAATGGACCAATCGCGAGAGGCTGGGCGGAAATCCCTGCTGCTTTTGGTCCGCAGGGGGGGCGAGCCGCGATTTGTGGCGCTAAGCCTGGAAGAGTGATTTGAAAAGGCCGGGACAAGCGCCCGGCCTTTTTCATTGCCTGAACACCTGAAGAGGCATGCAGAAAGAAAATGAGCCATACGCAGTAATTGCGTATGGCTCAGATACAGGGAGAGATCAGTGGACAGATATCGGGGATGATTCTCTGACCTCCTACGGTAACAACTTCACCTTAGGTCAACACAAACCCTCTCGTATGTGAACCAGATCACACTGGTTCAGATAAGTTCGGAATCGGCCAGTTCCCGCAAAGCATCGAAATCCTGAATCAGCAACCCGCCGCGCGAGGATTCGACAATATTGTCGCGTTTCCAGATCGAGATTGTCTTGGAAACGGCCTCGCGCGTGGCCCCGACAAATTCGGCAAGTTCGCTCTGCGACAGGGTGATGCGCTGCGTCGGGTCGTCCTGCAATTCCGAAAGATGCAACAGCTTTCGGGCCAGTCGAATGGGCATGGGCAAAAAGACCTGCTCGTTCAGCTGCAACCCCATCCATCGCATCCGCAGCCCGGCCAACCGGATCAGATCCACGGCAAGGTCAGGCTGTTTTCTGATCTGGTTCATGACGTCATTGCGACGCACACGCAGGACGCGCGATGGCTCGGCCGCGGCAATAGTCGCCGTACGCGGGCCGTTGTCAAATAGAGCAATCTCGCCAAAAACTTCACCTGGGCGCATCAGCGTCAATGTCAGTTTCCGGCCGCTCATCGCCAGAAAGGACACTTCAAGCGTGCCTTCCAGAATGGCATAGAGCGAATCCCCTTCATCGCCTTGTTCGAAAAGGGTTTCTCCTTGAGCCAGCGAGATGTCGGTCGCCTGCGCCGAAAGCATCTCTCTAAGCCCGTCGGAGGCTTCGGAAAGGAAGCCGCTGGTGGGAAAGGCCGTCATGTATACACCGATCTTGGGCAAGGTGTGAGTGTGGGTGGTGATACAACTTCCCATAGCTCGGCGGCTAAGCCAAGAATTTTGTTTGTTTTTGCAGGTATGGCGACGTCAGGGCAGTTATTTCTGTTCCGGGTCGTCCATGTAGCGTTGCAAGATGCTGAATTGCAGCATCAGGAAGGCCATCAGCGCGATGGGAAATCCGAAGGTTTCGATCTTGACCCAAAGGTCAGTCGACATGGTGCGCCAGACAAACTCGTTTGCGGCGGCCAGAACAGCGAAACAGGCGCATAGGCGGCGCGTCAGAATCATCCAGCCCTCGTGCTTCATCGGCAGCATTTCATCCAATACATAGGCCAGATAAGATTTCTTTTGCAGCAACCCGATGCCAAGGATTAGGGCGAACAGGCCATAGACAAGCGTGGTTTTCATCTTGAAAAACCGCTCGTCATTGAACCATGCGGTCAGGCCGCCAAAGAAAATGACCATGAAGGCCGTGAAAATCTGCATCCGGCTGAGTTGGCCGGTGAGGTACCACAGGATACCCATTGCCCCCAGCATCAGGGGGACGAAGATAATCGTGGCGATGATAAAGCCGGAATATTCGGTACCACCGATCAGAAAGCTGTCATCACGCAAGCGCAGGTAGATGAAGAAGAAGGCCAGCGGCGGGCCAAGCTCCAGCACCTGTTTCAGAAATGGGTTGATGTCTTTTTTGCCTGTCATCGGTATGTCCTGCTGCTTACCCGCCCATTTCAACTATTACTGCGCCGAGTGCAATCAATGCCATCAATGCAATGCGTCTTGGGCCAACGGTCTCCTTCAGGACAAGCCAGCCGATCAGCGCCGCAAAGACGGTTGAGGTTTCGCGCAGCACGGCGGCTTCGCCGACTTTGTCCAGCCGCGTGGCCAGCATGATCGACCCAAAGGACAAAGGCGCGATGATGCCGCCGGCCAGACCCCGCAGCATCAGTGGGCCGGGCGCAGGGCGATGTGTCATCGCGCGCCATCTGAGGAAGGCGTAGACCGGCATCGCCGCGCCGTCGATCATGAAGAACCAGGCCAGAAATGTGAACGGGTCGGCGGTGGCGCGTATGCCATAGGCGTCATAGGTGGTGTAAAGGGCGACAAACAGCCCCGTGATGATCGCCAGGACCAGCGCAATCCCCAGCGTGTCCCGGTTGGTTTCAAGAAACCGGAAATTATAGGCGGCCAGGCCGAATATCCCGGCCAGCAGGGTTGCGACGCCCAGCCACTGCACGGTCGAGAATGTTTCACCGAACAGAAGATAGGCACCAATGACCGTAAACAGCGGGCCTGTCCCGCGCACGACGGGATAGACGACCGTGTAGGACCCTTTGGTGTACGCCGCGGCCTGCAGCGTCTTGTAGGCAATGTGGATCAGCCAGGCGAGGGCGAAGATCGGCCACATATGAGGTTCAGGCCAGGGCACCACGAAAAAGGCAAACGGGGCGGCCATCAGGCCATAGCTGGCGTCAATGGCACCGCGGGACAGCCATGGATCATGACGGCCTTTCTGCAGCGCCCCGAACGCGGCGTGCAGGAAAGCGGCCATCAACGCCAGTGCCAGCGCCAGTTGGTGACCGGCTTCGGTGCCTTCAAGTGAGATCAGCCAGTCGCTCAAATACGCAGACCTTTTGTAGGGCGGAGAGGGGTGGGGGCTGTCTGCCCCCACACCCCCGAGGATATTTGGGGCCAGATGAAGTGGCGGATCAGCCCTTGTCGAGCCCGGTCAGGGCGGCGGCGAATTCTTCGGGATCGAAGGGGGCAAGGTCATCGATCTGTTCTCCCACCCCGATAGCGTGGATCGGCAGGCCGAACTTGTCGGCCAGCGCGACAAGAACACCGCCCTTGGCGGTTCCGTCCAGCTTGGTCATGATCAGGCCCGAGACATCGGCCAGCTTGCGAAAGGTTTCCACCTGGCTCAGCGCGTTCTGACCTGTGGTGGCGTCAAGGACCAGCAAGGTGTTGTGCGGTGCGGTCTCGTCGACCTTGCGGATGACGCGGACGATCTTGGCCAGTTCCTCCATCAGGTCGGTGCGGTTTTGCAGGCGCCCGGCGGTATCGATCATCAGCAGATCCGCGCCTTCGGCCTGAGCCCGGGTCAGCGCGTCAAAGGCGAGGCTGGCGGGGTCCGAGCCCTCGGGCGCGGTCAGAACCGGAACCCCGGCGCGATCGCCCCAGACTTGCAATTGTTCGACGGCCGCAGCGCGAAAGGTGTCACCGGCGGCGATGACGACTTTTTTGCCAGCCTGCTTGAACTGGCTGGCCAGTTTGCCGATGGTCGTGGTCTTGCCCGAGCCGTTGACACCGACGACCAGCACCACTTGCGGGCGTTTGGGATAGATCGGCAGGGGCCTGGCCACGGGCTCCATCACGCGGGCCACTTCCTGCGCCAGCAACTGTTTGATTTCCCGGGTCGAGAGTTTGCGCCCAAAGCGCCCCTCGGCCATGTTCGAGGTGACACGCAGGGCGGTGTCGACGCCCATGTCAGAAGCGATCAGCAGCTCTTCGAGTTGCTCGAGCATGTCGTCATCCAGCGTGCGGCGCATTTCAGTGGCGGCGCCGCCGCGGCTGAACAGACGGTTCAGGATGCCTTTGGATTCGGGAATTTCCGGCGGTGGGGCAATGGGCTTGGGGTCCGCCGGGGCGGGGGCAGGTTGTTCAGCCGGTTCCTGCGCCGGTTCAGGGGCCGGAATTTCCGGGACCGGTTGCGGCTCGGGCTCAGGTTCGGGGAGGACAGGGTCGGGTGCGGCGGTTTCCTCGCCACCATCCTCGACGATGGCGTCCAGCCCCTGTTCGAGGCGGGATGAGGATTTGAACAGCTTGTCCTTTAGCTTTGAGAAAAACGCCATATTTGGTCTCCGCAGGTGTTCCTTTCACCTAATGCGGATTTGCGGCAGTTGCAAAGGGTCACGCAAAAGCGAAGACGAAACCAAATTGCGCGCCCCAGTAGAGCGGCCAGATCAGATAGGGCGTCAGCTTGTGGGCGGGGTGGTTCGCAGGCAGCAGGAACTTTTCCGTAGCAAGGATCAGATCAGACGCGATGAAGGCGATTGCAGCCGGGAACGCCCATCGCAAGGCACCTGTCTGGGGCAGCGCCAGCACGGTGATCCCCATGCCAAGGATGATCGGGATATAGGCCAGAACAGGGCCTTTCAGGTCTCCGGCGCGGGGGGCAAGCAGTGTGGCCATGACAATGCCCAGAATGACCAGAGACCACACGATCGCGGGGGCATCCCAGATCAGGCTGGCGGAGCTGGCAGGATGCGACAGGAACAGGGCGATATAGGCCAGATGCCCGGCGGCAAATGCGGCAATGCCGGCCATGAACGTGGCATCCGTTTCACGCGACAACAGCGCGTCCCCGGTTGCGCACAGGGCAAGTGCAACGGCGAGCATCCATGGGCTGCCCTGCAGAACCGCAATGACTGCCAGCGCGGCGACCGAGGTGGTTTTCAGCACAGTGCGCAAGGAACTGGCTGGTCGGGCCGTCAGGGGCAGGTATCCCAATGCGCAGCCAAGGGCGATCCAGAAGAGAAGGGTTGTCATGTCACCTCACCGCGGTTTTCGAATACCTTCATCCCGAGCGCGGCATATAATCAAGCGCTTACGTTGAGTTAAGCATGTTTCCCCAACCCCTGGCCAAAGGGTGAATGGCATAGCGGGATCGCATCTGACACAATGGGCATATGTTCCGAGCGCTGATGATTCTCGCCTGTTTTGCCGCACCGCCCGCTGCGGCCCAGACCCCTTTGTCCGGCCCCGAATTCGACACCTATACGCAGGGCAAGACCCTGTTTTACGGGTTCGAAGGGCAGGTTTACGGGGTCGAACGCTATTTACCCAACCGCCGCGTGATCTGGTCTTTTCTGGATGGCGATTGCAAGGAAGGTGTATGGTATCAGCAGGAAGAACAGATTTGTTTCATCTATGAAGACCGGTTTGATCCGCAATGCTGGGTCTTTACGCGATCCGGTGGTGGCCTTGTCGCGCAGTTTGAAGGCGACCCGCAGGCGACCGAGCTGTACGAGGCGGAAGATATCGGGGAAGAAATGGTGTGTTATGGCCCCGACGTCGGTGTCTGACTAGGTTACCCGAAGCTCATCATAGCTGAGCATGGCATGCTCCTGATGTGCAGGTCTTTCTGTCAGCCTATCGTAATAGCGCCGCAGGTTGGGCAGGACCGCGCGGGATGTCGCGATGTCGTAATAGCGATAAAGGATATGTCCCAGCTGAATATCGGCCAGCGTCAGATCGGGCCCGCACAGGTAGGTGTTTTCTGACAGTCGGGTATCGGCAAGTGCCAGTTTTCTATCCAGCGCGGCAACAGCCTGTTCAATCGCGTGTTGGTCCTGCTGCGCCGGGGCCGTCCGCACAACCTGCCAGAACACGGGCACCGTGAAACCCATCGCAACGTTGATCTTGGCCCATTCCGCCCATTTGTCGACTTCGGCCTGCTGGACCGGGTCGCGTGGCCAGAACGCATTCCCGCCATAGGCATTCGCCAGATAGCGCAGGATTGCGCCGGTCTCCCACAGCGGTGGGTGATTGCCATCCTGTAGTACTGGGATGGTGCCGTTCGGGTTCAGCTTGCGAAAGGCATCGGTGTCCAGCCCGCCGAACCTGTGCCCTGCATCGTGGCGATGAAAGCGCAGATCCAGCTCTCCGACGCACCACATCAGGGCCTGAACATTCGATGACGTTTTGCGGCCCCAGATTGTCAGCATGGTTTAGAACAACGATCCTTGATCTGGTGTATCCGGTTTGGATTTCCGGTTGGTCTGCTTTGCGGCTGTCCCGGTGCCAAGAATGCCATCGGCGAATTCGATGTCCAGCACCGTGTGTTTTGCGGCCTCGGCCTTGGTCGTGATGACATTCCCATCTGCGCGAACCACGGCATATCCGCGTTCCAGCGTCGCCTTGTAGCTGAGCGTTTCGCGCAGGCGGTCTGTGGCCTCAAGCTGATGTTTCAGACGATCCAGCCGCGTGGTCTGCGCCGCGTTCATCCGGTCACCAAGCCGGGCAAGGTTTTGCGCGTGCTGGCCGATCTCGCGTTGAATTGGGCGCAGGGACAGGCGCGACGACAGGTTGCGCAGTGATTCCTGCCGGGCCGAGACCAGACCGCGCAGAGTTGACGGGCGCAGATGGGCTGACAGTTCCACAACTTGCAGGCGGCGGTTTTGCACTCCTCGCGTCAAAGCCGGGGTCAGGCGATCCGCAATCAAATCAAGGCGTTGCCGGGGGGAGTTCAACAGGCTGTCCGGGCGCGGCAGGGCGCGGGACAAATCGCGCAGCCTTTGCGAACGGCGCTGCACCGCGTCCGTTGCCGCGCGCGACAGGCGGGCGCCTTGCTCGCCGGTCCAGGCCAGCAGTTCGATGCGGACCGGCACGGCCAGCTCTGCCGCAGCTGTGGGTGTAGGCGCGCGGCGGTCCGAGACGAAATCGATCAGGGTCGTGTCGGTTTCATGCCCAACGGCCGAAATCAGCGGTATGTCCGATGCGGCGGCGGCTCGCGCGACACTCTCTTCGTTGAAGCCCCAAAGATCTTCGATCGACCCACCGCCACGGGCCACGATGATCAGGTCAGGACGGGGCAGTGCGCCGCCGGGTGTCAACTGGTTGAACCCTTCGATGGCGCGGGCAACCTCGGGGGCGCAGTTTGCGCCCTGCACGGCCACGGGCCAGATCAGCACCTTTCGCGGGAACCTGTCCCGAAGCCGGTGCAGAATGTCACGGATCACCGCGCCCGAAGGCGATGTCACGACGCCGATGATCTGCGGCAGATACGGCAGGGGCTTCTTGCGCTCGGGCGCAAACAAACCTTCGGCCTCAAGCTGTTTCTTGCGCTTTTCCAGCAAGGCCATAAGTGCGCCCTGACCGGCAACGGCAACTTCATCGACATTCAGGTTGTATTTGGATTGCGCGCCAAAAGCGGTCAGGCGACCAGTGACGACAACCTCCAGCCCTTCCTCTGGCACGACCGAGAGGCTGGAAACTTGACCTTTCCATGTCGTGCAGGCCAAAACGTTACGGTCGTCCTTGATGTCGTAGTACAGGTGCCCGGACCGGGCCTTGAACACGCGGCCAACTTCGCCGCGCACGCGGATTCGCCCGAACGCGCCTTCCAGCGTGCGCTTCACCTCGCCTGAGACCTCGGAAACCGTGTATTCAGGGGTGTTTTGGCCCGGAATCGGGTCA
This sequence comes from Ruegeria sp. O5, assembly GCF_056535105.1. Taxonomy (NCBI): domain Bacteria; kingdom Pseudomonadati; phylum Pseudomonadota; class Alphaproteobacteria; order Rhodobacterales; family Roseobacteraceae; genus Ruegeria; species Ruegeria sp. O5. The sequence goes on from NZ_JBQERN010000005.1 coordinate 131,462, forward strand.
TCAAGCAGGTCGGACATTTCAGCGCCTTGTTTCAATTGCTCACCCAGCTTAGAACGCCGCGCAGGCGAGGCCAAGCAGATCGGAGACGACCCCATGAACATCCTTATTCTCGGCAGCGGCGGGCGCGAACACAGCCTGGCCTGGGCAGTGATGCAAAACCCAAAATGCGACCGTCTGATCGTGGCGCCGGGCAATGCCGGGATCGCTCAGATCGCGGAGTGTGCCGCTCTGGATATCGAAAACGGTGGGGCCGTTGTCAGCTTTGCCGAGGAAAACGCGATTGATTTCGTGATTGTCGGCCCCGAGGCCCCCTTGGCCGCCGGAGTGGCGGATCGCCTGCGCGAAGCCGGGGTGCTGGTTTTCGGACCGTCTGCCGAAGCGGCCCGGCTGGAAGCCTCAAAAAGCTTTACCAAGGAAATCTGTGACGCGGCACATGCGCCCACCGCTGCCTATGCGCGGTTCACCGCGCCCGAACCCGCCAAGGCCTATATCCGCGAACAGGGCGCGCCCATCGTGGTCAAGGCCGATGGTCTGGCCGCCGGCAAGGGCGTGATTGTGGCCATGGACGAAGACACGGCGCTTGACGCCATTGACGACATGTTCGGCGGTGCCTTTGGCGGGGCCGGGGCCGAGGTCGTGATCGAAGAGTTTATGGACGGCGAAGAAGCGTCTTTGTTTGTTCTGTGCGACGGCCAAAACATCCTGTCCATCGGCACGGCCCAAGACCACAAGCGAGTGGGCGAAGGGGATACCGGCCTGAACACCGGGGGGATGGGTGCCTATTCTCCGGCGCCGGTTCTGAGCGCGGAAGTTGAAGCGCGCGCGATGGAAGAGATCGTGCGCCCCACCATTGCCGAGATGAAGCGCCGGGGCACACCGTTTCAGGGAATTCTCTATGCGGGGCTGATGATCAAGGGCGGCCAGCCGCGCCTTGTGGAATACAACGTCCGTTTTGGGGACCCGGAATGTCAGGTCCTGATGATGCGTCTGGGCGCGCAGGCGATGGACCTGTTGCATGCCACCGCCGAAGGGCGGCTGGGCGAGATGCGGGTCAACTGGGCTGACGATCACGCGATGACGGTCGTGATGGCGGCCAAAGGTTATCCGGGAACCTACGAGAAGGGCACGGTCATCAAAGGATTGGACGGCATGCCCGAGGACAGCAGCAATATGGTGTTTCATGCTGGCACTAGCGAGGCTGCGGGGCAGGTGCAGGCCGTCGGCGGGCGCGTTCTGAACGTGACCGCGCGCGGAAAAACGCTGCAAGAGGCGCGCGACCGGGCGTACCAGATGGTTGATGCCGTGGATTGGCCCGAAGGGTTCTATCGCAGCGATATCGGCTGGCGTGCTTTGGAGGGATGATCGGGCAGGGGGCTTTGCCTCCCTCGGCCTTTCAACCGCTCATCCCCTCAGGATATTTATGGCCAGATGAAGAAGCGGATCAGCAATTCAAGGCTAATGTGAGATTGTCGCGCTGTTTGAGCGGACCGAGGTCCGTCAGATGCCAGCCATCCTGATAGGAAACACGGATGATCCGCGACCAGTCTGCGCTGGCGAGGATCATTTCGGGATGGTCGCCACAGCTCCTCAGGCCGCCGGAAATGAAATCCTCACCGATCTTGTGGTTGGTCAGGCCGGGCAGAGCAGCGATTTCGGTCAGTCCACCATCTTTGAAGCGCCAGATGCGCAGGGTTTTGGCCAGGTGGGGGCGATCGATATAGGCGATCTCGATATTGCCGTCACCATCCAGATCAGCAGCACCGACCGGGGCGAGCCAGCGGAATCGTGCGCCGATATGAGGTGTGGCTGCGATTTTTTCTCCAGCGGCGTTGTAGATCGCAAGCTGAGCGCCGGTTGTGTCCTGCGTTTCAACGACAATTGTTTCAACCGCGCCGTCCCTGTCGATGTCTGCCAGACGCGGCGCGAGGTCTTCGAATACACGGTCCTGTGGCAGGCGAACCGTTACGACTGTGTCATTGACCACAAGTTCCAGCGCGCCGTATTCGATATTGTCACCCAAAACGCCATGCGCGTATCGCGTGGTTGGTTCCGCGAAGCGGGCGTCGGTGATGGTGTCTGCCGCGACAGCGATTGGCAGCGCGCACCACAGGCCAAAAGGGAGCAAAGCGCTGCGCACCCGACATTGCCACAGGCGGGCGGGCTGACGCGGCGCTTTGGACAGCATCAGATCTGCTTTTCAGGCATCTGGACAATCAGGCCGTCCAGCGCGTCGGTCACCTTGATCTGGCAGGTCAGGCGCGAGCGGGCCGGGTCGGGCTCATAGGCGAAATCCAGCATGTCCTCTTCCATGTCGTCCTTGGCCGGGATTTTCTCGACCCAGTCGGGGTGGACATAGACATGGCAAGTCGAGCAGGCGCAGGCACCGCCGCAATCGGCCTCGATGCCGGGAATATTGTTGTCACGGGCCCCTTCCATGACGGTCAGTCCGTTGGCGACCTCGACAGTGTGCTCGGTACCGCCATGCTCGACATAGGTGATCTTTGCCATTGCGTGCGTCTTCCTTTTGCGATGTTCGAAACCTTCCTTAGTGAAGGGAGTTAGGTGTTTCCAGCCTCATTTGCGACTCCTTGCGCCGTGTCTGGACTTTCCTGTATTTTGTTCTATTTTTGTTCTTATGTTTACTGCCCCTTTTCACCACGCGGTTTCAAACCGGGACTGGCCGCGACCGCCGTCCTGTCTGCCCTCCGCCCAGCTGGAGGCCCCGCCCGAAGGGGCGCGTGTGGCCGTGGCCGGGCTGGTGATCTTGCGACAGCGGCCGGGGACGGCCAAAGGCGTGATCTTTCTGACGCTTGAGGATGAGACCGGGATCGTCAACGTGGTGGTCTGGCGCAAAATCTACGAACGCTTCCGCCGTGCGGTGATCTCGGGGCGGTTGCTGAAGGTGACGGGCCGGATGCAGCGGGCGCATTCGGTGACCCACGTGATCGCGGAAGAGATCGAGGATATCTCGGGCATGCTGGACCTACTGGTGCAGGGGCAGGGTTAGGTCTGTCGTGCGGATCAATCCTAAACTGCCCGTCGCAGTGCCGCAAACCCGCGCCTGAAGAACGGGCGATATGTTTTCTTTGCCTCAAATGCGCGTTTAAGGCGCTTTTCCGCCACTTGAACGCGGGGTGGTCGACTCTCCGGCGCCGGGCGCGTAGTGACACGCATCTTTGCGCATCGGCTTGCGTCAAAGCTCGGGCCGGATTGCGCATCACTCAACGTCTTTTCAGAGTCAGTTCGGATGCCCAACGCAACACACCAAGGATCGCTCGAAAATACCGTCTCTCGGGACGAAAGCCGGATTTCCGACCGTCTGGCAGAGCTCTCGGAACTCACGCGTTCAGCGGGATATGTTCATACCGCCCGAATGATCGATGAGGCGCTAAGCGCTTATTCCTTCGAACGCAGACAGGCTGAGACTGCAAAAAGGCTTCGGTCAGAGTTGCAGCAACTCAAGCGCATTGAAGCGTCGCGCTCGTCTGACGAAACGGATCGAAAGCCGCATTTGGTTCCGAACTTTCGGTCCCGGCGGTCGGCAAAACCCGATGGGATGCTGTTCGACGGGGCCGAGCGTTCTGACGGCGCAGCCCAGAAAGCCGGGGCGCGCAACGGGCAGGCCGCATTTGTCCTGACGACCCGGATGCGTGTTGACGGGCGGAACGTTGCAAGGCTGCGCAATGGGCACTGGACAGGCATATCCATGTCTTTCCCCGCGGAACCTGAATTCCAGTTTCGCTGACAAGTCGCGCCGCCGCCACGGATCCGCCACAGGGGGTGCTGGTCGTGTTAGTGCGGGGCGGAGTAACCCGGTACGGAGACAAAGCGGGCCATAACTGCACCGCTGTAACGGTCGGTTCCACTAAACAGCCAGGCTATCCGAGTGAACGTTTACCGAACCAGAAGCACACCAAGATAGACAATGTAAGCAAGCACAAAGAGCCCGCCCTCGCGCCGACTGATTGACCAGCCGCTTCGGGCAAACCCGATAAGGACAAGCGTTGAGGCACACAGAACCCAGATATCGAGACGAATAATCTCGCCAGGGATGACCATCGGTTGCACCAGCACAGTCACGCCAAGGATACCCAAGATGTTGAAGATGTTACTGCCCAAGACGTTCCCGAGTGCGACATCTCCCTCACCTTTCCGAACTGCGATGATTGAAGTGACGAGCTCCGGCATTGAGGTTCCGATTGCAACAATCGTCAGCCCAATTACCGTCTCCGAAAGCCCCGCTGCCTCAGCAAGAGACACGGCACCTGTCACCAAGAGCTTTGCCCCAAATATCGTGATCACCAGCCCTGCAACGGTGATCAGCAACGACACGGCAAGCGATGTTTCTGGGCCGACTATGGCTTCTGCTTCGTTCTCGTAGACAGCTGCGGCTGGTGTTCCTTCGGACCTATACTCAGACCACAGCGTGAAGCCCAAATAGGCCGCCAAGGTGACGACAAGCCCTGCGCCGATCAGCCGGCTGATTTCGCCGTATAGAACTACGCTTAAACAAACGAGAGTTACTATCACGACCGCCGTACCATCCCGGCGGAGTGCTCTCGGATTCACAGCGATAGGCGCGATGAGTGCTGCGATGCCGAGTATCAGAAGAACGTTTCCAATGTTGCTGCCGACAACATTCCCAATCGAAATGCCTGAAGAACCGGAAAGCGCGGCTTGCAAGCTTGTAACCAGTTCCGGTGTTGACGTTCCGAAGCCGACCAGTGTCAGTCCGATGACCATCGGTGATATACCGAACGACTTGGCAGCAGAAACCGATCCGCGCACCACCAATTCGCCACCAATCACTAAGCCAATAAGGCCAAATACGACAAATAACGCCGCGTACATTTTGGAGTGGGTCTTTCTGAAGGATTTCCGTCGCTCATGTAATGATTTGCCAAACCTATACAATAGCAAAGGCGGATATTCGCGCATCACGCAGCACACGTAAGATTGGCCGCAAACCGGCCATGGAACAAACCTACTGCTTGAACAAAACGCTCTGTGCCTGTTTGTCCCGATGATCCCCTCGCAACTCGGCATACAGCGCGCGTCCGGCCTGAACGGCTGGGCGGGCGCTGACGGTCTCCAGCCAGCGGGCAAAGTGCGGTTTGTCCTCCAGCACCTGCTGCTGGCCTTCCCACAGGCTGGCCCAGCCCCAGATCGACATGTCGGCGATGGAATAGAAATCGCCCGCGACATACTCGTTTTCGGCCAGCCGCCTGTCCAGTACGCCGTACAGGCGCGCGACCTCGGCGCGGTAGCGGTCCTTGGCATAGGGCAGGTCCTGCGGCGGGTCCAGTTGCGGGGCGTATTTCAGGAAGTGATGCGCCTGACCGGCCATCGGGCCAACGCCGCCCATCTGCCACATCAGCCATTCCTCGACCGCGATCCGGTCGCGTTCGGTCGTGCCATAGAACCGCCCGGTCTTGCGGGCCAGATACATCAGGATCGCGCCGCTTTCGAAAACCGAAACAGGTGCGCCGTCCGGCCCGTCGGGATCGACGATGGCGGGCATCCGGTTGTTGGGCGCGATTTTCAGGAACGCGGGGTCGAACTGGTCACCCTTGCCGATATTGATCAGATGGGTGGTGTAGGGCAGCTCCATCTCCTCCAGGGCGATGGAAACTTTCCAGCCGTTCGGTGTGGGCCAGAAATACAGATCAATCGGGTCAGCCATGTGTTCTCCTGGTGTTGACGGGGATCATGCGGGTTTCTGCCGGTTCGGCAAGTACCGCTTACGAAAGCGTGACCGAACCGCAGGCCGGGCTTGACCGCGAACCGCCCGAGGCGTATTGCGATCCTGAAGCTACGTGGCGATTTGTTACCGGATTGCGGGCCACGCTAAACAACACCGCTAAAAGGTCAGGATGAAAGACCCCTTTCGCTTGGCCGCGTCTGGGGTTTTTTGTTTGCCTCCCCCGAGGCTGAAAGGAATGAGATGAGCGAGAACTGGAACAAACGCACCCAAGCCGTCCATGGCGGCATCCGTCGCAGCCAGTATAACGAGGTGAGCGAGGCGATTTTCCTGACGCAGGGTTTCGTCTACGAAAGCGCGGAACAGGCCGAGGCCCGGTTTCTGGAATGTGGCCCCGACGAGTTCATCTATGCCCGTTACGGCAACCCAACCGTGTCCATGTTCGAACAACGCATCGCGGCGCTGGAAGGTGGCGAAGATGCCTTTGCGACGGCCTCGGGCATGGCCGCCGTCAACGGCGCTCTGACCTCGATGCTGAAAGCCGGGGACCATGTCGTTTCGGCCAAGGCGCTGTTCGGCTCGTGCCTCTATATCCTTGAAAACATCCTGAGCCGCTATGGCGTGGAAGTGACCTTTGTGGACGGCACCGATCTGGAGCAGTGGAAGGCTGCAATCCGCCCGGACACCAAGGCCGTTTTCTTTGAATCCATGTCGAACCCCACGCTTGAGGTGATCGATATTGCTGCTGTGGCCGATCTGGCCCATGCGGTCGGTGCTGTTGTGGTGGTGGACAACGTGTTTTCGACCCCGGTGTTCTCACGCGCGATCCAGCAGGGCGCGGATGTGGTCGTCTATTCAGCGACCAAGCATATCGACGGGCAGGGCCGTGCGCTGGGCGGTGTGATCATCGGAACCAAGGACTTCATCCGCGGAACCGTTGAACCCTATCTCAAGCATACCGGTGGCGCGCTGAGCCCGTTCAATGCGTGGATCATGCTCAAGGGCCTTGAGACGATGGCGCTGCGGGTCAATGCGCAGGCCGAAAGCGCGCAAAAGATTGCCGAGGCGCTGGAAGGGCACCCGGCATTGGAACGGACGCTTTACCCCGGTTTGAAAACCCATGCCCAGAACGCATTGGTTCAGACCCAACTGGGCGGCAAGGGCGGAACCGTGTTGTCGCTGGACATCAAGGGCGGCAAGGATGCGGCTTTCGCCTTCCTGAATGCGATGACCATCCCGGTGATTTCGAACAATCTGGGCGATGCCAAATCCATCGCGACACACCCGGCGACAACAACGCACCAGCGTCTCAGCGATGTTCAGAAGGACCAGCTGGGCATTACACCGGGCCTGATCCGCTTTTCCGTCGGGCTTGAGGATGCCGGTGACTTGCTGGCCGACATTCAGCAAGCGTTGGAAGCCTCGCAGAAATAAACCAAAGCCCCACGCGCCCTTTTCGTGCGTGGGGGGGCAGGCTGCCTGCCCACGCGGCCACTTTGTTTTGGGCGGCTGACAGGCGTGCCACCCGCTGTTCCCACCTTCAAAAGGCGCTAACTGTTGCGAGATGACGGTTTTGCGCCGGATTTTTCAATCCGGGCTGCTATTGCCGACGTATCGGGTTAGACTGGTAATAGACCATCAGTCATATATAGTCCGACGACCAACCAAGGAACTGCCGCTGATGAACGTTCACCCGCGCGACATTGATGAAAAACCGGATCGGGACAAGGCCGCCGAGGCTTTGAACGTTTTGCGGCAATGGGCCAAATCTGCTTCGGAAGCCGAGATAAACCAGCTTGACCCGGCTGTGGCCCGGCTGCTGCCCGGTTTGGCAGCGGGCAACTATCCGCCTTTTTCGCGCTCCTACCCCGATGACTTTACCGTCGATGCGGCGTACCGCGCATCCTTGCCGGATTTGCAGAACGGCCCGTCCAGCCTGATCCGTGGGGCCAAACAGCAGATTCAACATGTGGGTATTTCGAACTTCCGCCTACCGATCCGGTTCCACCGGAAAGAGGGCGAAGACCTGACGCTGGAAACCTCGATCACCGGTACCGTCAGCCTTGAAGCCGAGAAAAAGGGCATCAACATGTCCCGGATCATGCGGTCTTTCTACAAACATGCGGAACGGACGTTCAGCTTTGAGGTTATGGAATCCGCTCTGGACGATTACATGTCCGATCTGGACAGCTTCGACGCCCGTATCCAGATGCGCTTTTCCTACCCGGACAGGATCAAAAGCCTGCGCTCGGGCCTTGAAGGCTACCAGTATTACGACATCGCGCTGGAACTGGTCGAACAGAACGGTGTGCGTCAGAAGATCATGCACCTTGACTATGTCTATTCCTCGACCTGCCCCTGTTCGCTGGAACTCAGCGAACATGCCCGGTCGATGCGTGGTCAGCTGGCGACGCCGCATTCGCAGCGCTCCGTCGCGCGGATTTCGGTTGTCGTGGATTGCGATGCGGATTGCCTGTGGTTTGAAGACCTGATTGCGCTGTGCCGCCGTGCGGTTCCGACGGAAACGCAGGTGATGGTGAAGCGCGAAGATGAACAGGCTTTCGCCGAATTGAACGCAGCCAATCCGATCTTCGTCGAAGATGCCGCGCGCCTGTTTTGTGCCGAGTTGCTGGCAGATCATCACGTCGGTGATTTTCGCGTTGTCGCAAGCCATCAGGAAAGCCTGCACAGCCATGACGCCGTGTCGATTCTGACCGAAGGCCCAACCTTCGCCGCGTCCAGCCTTGACCCGAAACTGTTCACGACCCTGTTTCACGTTGGCTGAACGTCTCGGGTAAGTGGCTAGAATTTAATCAGAGATTTACCTGATCGGCGCTCATTCGCCGCAGCGCAGCAAAAATGCTGCAATTGCGTGAAAAACTCCTGTATCCTGACGGGGAATGCAGCTTCGGCACACCGGCGCGCTCAATGGTGTGTCACCCGAAAGGAAGCCGAGACGTGAGACGCCTTGGACTGCAAGACCCCAACCTCCGCCCGGACCCCCCGAGCGGGCAGGGCGCTTTACCCTTACTTTTCTGGCTGCATCGTTTTCACAGGAGATCTATGGAATGAATCCGATTACCCAACCGCTGGAGCTTCAGGCCGCGGCTATACGCATGGCTGGCTATGCGATCGTCAACCAGATCAAGATTGCACAGATCATGACCCGTTCGGCGCTTGAACTGCCGATGGTGCCGGTCCACGCCCTGCATCTGGCAGCATCAGCACCGGGTCCAGTGGTGGAAGCCCCGGCGGAAAAACCGGCGGCCAAACCCAAACCTGCCGTGGCGCGCACGAAACGCGTACCGGTGAAATCGTCAACGGCCAAGAAAAAGCTGGCCCGCAAACCTGCACCGGCCAAGCCGGCGGTCAAACCGGTTGAGTTTTCAGCCAGCCCGCGGCCCACGGCGGCACCCCCGGCGGCAGCCAAACCGACACCAGCGGTTAGTGATGAAAAAGCAGTGAAGCCTGTTGAATCCGCGGCGACACCTGCGACCGAAACCGTGTCGCCCGTAACGCCCAAGCCCACCCCTGCGACACCGGCGCCCGTTCAGGCAGCGCAGGTCAGGCCGACACAGGCCGATCCTGCCCCGGCCAAGGTGCAGGCGAAACCAGCCCCGGCGACGGAACCGCGCAAACCGCAGGCGCGAAAATCACGCGCCCCGTCCAAACCGCCTGTGATGCCCGGAACAGATGTCAAAAACTGACAGGTAAACCGGGATCATCTGCTTGACACGGTCGGGTTGGCACGCCAACCCTGCGCGTCATGATGGATCTTCGCCCGGTCGGATATGTGATTGGCTTGCTGGTCGCCATTCTTGGGGCGACCATGCTGCTGCCTATGCTCGCGGACCTGATCGAGGGGCGCGGCGAATGGCCGGTATTTCTGGAAAGCGCCATTATTACAACGCTGACCGGGACCGTTCTGGCGATGAGCTGCTCGAACGGTGTGGGCGAAGGGCTGACCATCCGCCAGACCTTCCTGTTGACAACCGGTGTTTGGGCGGCGCTGCCCCTGTTTGGGGCAATTCCGTTTCTGTTCGGTGAAACCGAGCTGCGCTTTGTCGATGCGTATTTCGAGGCGATGTCCGGCCTGACAACAACAGGTTCAACGGTGATTTCCGGGTTGGATACCCTGCCGCAGGGGCTATTGCTGTGGCGTGGTATCCTGCAATGGCTGGGGGGTATCGGGATCATCGTTGTCGCCATGGTGTTCCTGCCCGAACTGCGTGTCGGCGGCATGCAGATCTTCCGCTCGGAAGGTTTTGAAACAATGGGTAAAATCCTGCCTCGCGCGCAAGAGATCGCGGGTCAGATTTCGCTCATCTATGTTTTCCTGACACTGGTTTGCGCGCTGGTTTACGCCGGTCTGGGAATGAACTTTTTCGATGCGCTGGTACATGCGTTGACAACGCTTTCGACCGGTGGGTTCTCGAACTATGACGCCTCGTTCGGAACCTTCTCGGGTCCCGCCGAATATGCGGCGTCGGTGTTCATGATTTTGGCGGCGCTTCCTTTTGTGCGCTATGTCCAGCTGGCAAACGGCCATACAGCGTCCCTGTGGAAAGACAGTCAAATTCGCGCGTTTCTGGCGACCATTCTGGTTCTGGTCATCATCATGTCGATTTTCCTGACATCGGTCTTTCCGCATCACTGGGAACAGGCGTTTCGGGAATCTCTGTTCAACATCACCTCGATCATCTCGGGCACCGGCTATGCCAGTGTCGATTACATGGGCTGGGGCAGCTTTCCGATCATGATGTTCTTCCTGATCGGCCTGATTGGCGGCTGCGCGGGATCGACTGCATGTTCGATCAAGATATTCCGCTATCAACTGCTGTTTGCCTCGATCAAAAGTCAGATCAAACGGATCAGGTCTCCGCATGGCGTGTTTGTGCCGCTCTATGATGGGCGGCCCGTGGGGCAGGGCGTTCTGACCTCGGTGATGAGCTTTTTCATGTTCTTCGTCCTGTCGATGGGCGTGCTGTCCTGGGCGCTGGCGCTGACCGGCCTGGACTTCATCACAGCCGTTTCCGGGGCGGCGACCGCGCTGGCCAATGTCGGTCCCGGTCTGGGCGATCAGATCGGACCAGCGGGCAATTTCGCAAATCTCAACGACACGGCCAAATGGTTGCTGACAATCGGGATGCTGGTCGGGCGGCTCGAGCTGTTGGCCGTTTACGCGATCTTCACCGTTCAATTCTGGAGAGGCTGATGAAAAGACCCCTTGGCGCGCAGATTTCGCATATGCTCAAGGATCGTGGCGTGGACGTGATTTTTGGCATACCCGGCGTTCACAATCAGGAAATGTACCGCGGCATCGAAGAGGCTGGCATCCAACATGTTCTGGCCCGTCACGAACAGGGGGCGGGGTTCATGGCCGATGGGTATGCCCGCGCAACCGGCAAGCCGGGGGTTGCCTATGTGATCACCGGGCCCGGCCTGTGCAACATCATGTCGCCGATCGGGCAAGCCTACAGCGACTCGGTGCCGATGCTGGTGGTGTCGTCCTGCCTTGATGAAACACAGGCCCTGCGCGGCCAGTTGCACCAGATGAAGGACCAGCGCCTTGCGGCCGGAACCGTTGCCGACTGGTCGGCACAGGCCAACACGGCCGAGGCCGCCTATGCGCTGGTCGAACGCGCCTTTGAAGAATTCGAGCTGTCGCGCCCGCGCCCCAAGCACATTCAGGTGCCAATCGCGCAGTTGCAGGCCGAGGCTGATCCGGCACCTTTCCCCAACCAGCCCGCGTTGCGCACCAAAGCGTTGCCGCCTGACGTATCGCCTGTTGTCTCGATGCTGAACCTTGCGCGCAGGCCGCTGTTCATTCTGGGGGGCGGTTGCAAATCCAGCGACTGGCGGCAGATTCTGACACAGCTTGGGGCTGCATGCTTTACCACTTATGCAGGGCGCGGGCTGCCAAGCGCAAACTATCCGCTGGACTTCGGCGCATCCCTGCCGCGCCCCGGCAGCGCCGAGGTTATCGCCTCGGCGGATCTGGTCATCGCGGTCGGCGCCGAACTGGGCGAGGTCGATCTGTGGCGCAGCGACCTTGGGCATTCGGCAACATTGATCCGGGTTGACCTTGATCCCGAAGTCCTGTCCGACCACCATCGCGCCGCGATCAAACTGCAGACCGACAGCGAAAGCTTTGCCCGCGCCTTGTGGCAGGCGACCGAAAACCTGAAACCGGCAACCGGCTGGTCGCCCGACGAAATTTCCGAAACCCGTGCCCGGTGGCGGGCCGAGGTGGATGCCGAACGGCCCGGAATTGTAGCAGTGGCCGATGCGCTGCGCGCGGCGATGCCCGCAGGTACCATGATCTATTCCGACATGACTCAATTCGCCTATGTCGCGAAAGAGGTGTTGGACATGGCCTATCCGCATCACTGGCATCATCCGACCGGGTTCGGAACGCTGGGCTATGGTCTGCCGGCCGGAATTGGCGGCGCGGTGGCGCGGCGCGGCAAACCAACGGCGGTTATCGCCGGGGATTACGGGTTCCACTATACGATGCAGGAACTGGGTGTTGCGGTCGAACTGGGTTTGTCGCTGCCGATCATCCTGTGGGACAATGGCAAGCTGAAAGAAATCGAAGACAGTATGGTCCGCAGCCAGATCGCGCCCAATGCGGTGGTGGCGCATAACCCGGATTTCTGCAAACTGGCCGAGGCTTTTGGCGCACGTTCTTCAGCCCCTTCATCTCTGGCTGAGATGCAGAGCGCGGTTCGCGCGGCGTTTGATGCGCCTGTCCCGACCTTGATCCACGTGACCCCGGAAATTCTGTAACAAAAAGCGCCGCATCTTCATGCGGCGCTTTGGTGTTTCAACGTCTGGTTTCAATGTCTGCGCGGGCTTAGTCCCAGCAGTGCACCAGAACCGTCATTCCGGTCGCGCGCCGGTTCAGCTCGTTAGGGGAAATCCGGGTGGTTTCCTCGCTTGACTGACCGGAAACGCCGGCTTTCGTAAGGATTTCTGTCAACCGCTCGACCGTTGCCGCAAGGCTGACCGATGCGGGCAGGGTGCGCCCCTCGGACGGTGTGGGCAGCAGCATACCAACCACGTTGCCGCTGTCGTTGAAGACCGGCCCGCCCGCATCTCCGGGCTGAGCGTTCAGCGCCAGCCGTTTGACACCTGTCTCGCCGTTCAGGCCGCGGATATCCGCGATTTGGCCGTAGGTCAGCGTCGGTGCGCCCAAAGCCCCCTGATAGGAAAAGCCGGATACGGCCACTTCGGACTGGATGCGCGGCTGGGTGGTACTGAAAGCAGCAACACTCATCGGTGCAAGGGCTTTTGCAGGGCGCAGGACCGAAACACCAAGCTCCTGGTCCGTCAGCGCCAGTTGAACCTCCTGATCCCCCTCCAGGGTGATCCGGGTGCAGCTTTCGGCGGCTTCCGACACCGTCAGAACCGTGCCGTCCGCGCCAGCGAAAAAGCCCGACCGCGACAGCCGCGGCTTGCGGATCTGAAGACCCGAGACCAGATCGATGCGCTGTTCCGCATCCGCACCGGCGGCGGCATCCAGAACCGCGTCCGTCGTGCTCAGGCTGGTCGCCATCGCAGCCAGAACACGCAGGCGGCGCGCCTCGTCCCCTTCGGGCCAGACCAGCGTAAAGCCCTTGATTTTCCCATCGGCCAGCCGCGCCTGCGTGAATGAAACGATCCCATTGCCGCGCCCTTCAAGGGTAAACTGGTCGCGGCCCAGCTCACGCGGGCCGTTCAGCGGAACAATTTCAAGCGACTGCATCACCTGGTAAAGGGCGCGCAGCGTGTTCTTGTCACCCTCCTGACTGATCAAAAGGGCCTGGGTGTTCAGATCCGAGGCGCTTTTGAAATGCACGAACGGTGCCTCATAGCGGTCAAAGCTGACTGTACCCAACGGCATGTCCAGCGCAATTCCGGCCGCGTCATCGGAATACCGGTCCATCCCGGCCGAGATCAGCGGCGCGTTGTATTCATCCATCAGGGCCTTGCGCTGCACCGTGGTTAGAACGCCCGTCACCTCATAGCCGTTGAACCGCTGCCAATCGCCCATCGACCGGCGGGTTCCCTGTCCGAAAGCACCATCAATGGTCGAATTATAGAAACCCGCCGCCTGAAGGGCCGTTTGCAGGTCTTTCCGTTCCTGCGCGGTCAAAAGGCGCTCGGATTGCAGCGCCTGTGCGCGGGTTTCATCCGAAACCTGTGGGGTCGTAACCGCCACGGGTTCTTCCGCCTGTGCTGCCGGTTCCGTCGGCGCGCTTGCGACGTCGCGGTTTATCGCGTTTTCGCCGACGGGCCAGAATTGCTGCCCTAACGCGCTTGAAAACGCGACAAAGCTATCACGCGGGATCTGCCCCTCGGCCCGGTATACGCGCAAAACCTGCTCGGCATCGCCGCGCGAATAGGGGCCAATGACGATGGCATACCAGCCACTGTTCAGCCGAAATCCGTTCACATCGGGCAGGGTGCTGGCATAGGCTTGCGCCCGGTCCTGCGCTTCGCGCAGCGAGGGCTGCGCCTCGACCTGAACCCAGACGCCGGGGTCTTGTTGTGCGGTCGCGGCGCGCAGGCCGACCAGAAGAAACAAAAGAATTGCTGAAAATACGCGTGTCATTGTCTGCCCGTGTTATGCGGTGTTTGTACTGAGGTGCAGAATACGCGATTTCATTTGCCAAATACCATGCTGAGAATGCGGGGAATTTGTGGTGTGGCCGCGCAGATACAGCCACAGCCCAAAGCCCCGTTGACGCCCCTCGGCCCCTTGCATAGGAAGGGCCAAACCGACCGGAACCGGGCGCACGGGGCGCCCAGAGGGAATGTCATGACCGAACCGACCAGCGCACCGCGTTCATTTCAGGAAATCATCCTCAGGCTTCAGTCCTATTGGGCCTCGAAAGGCTGTGCGATTCTGCAACCCTATGACATGGAGGTCGGGGCAGGGACGTTCCATCCCGCAACCACCTTGCGGGCGCTGGGGTCCAAGGCATGGGCCGCAGCCTATGTTCAGCCGTCGCGCCGTCCCACGGATGGGCGTTATGGCGAAAACCCGAACCGGCTTCAGCATTACTACCAGTATCAGGTGCTGATCAAACCCAGCCCTCCGGATTTGCAGGAGCTGTATCTGGGCAGCCTTCAGGCCATTGGCATCGACATGGATCTGCATGATATCCGCTTTGTCGAAGACGACTGGGAAAGCCCCACACTGGGCGCATGGGGGCTTGGCTGGGAAGTCTGGTGTGACGGAATGGAAGTCAGCCAGTTCACCTATTTCCAGCAGGTCGGCGGCCATGACTGCACGCCTGTCTCGGGTGAGCTGACCTATGGTCTCGAGCGTCTGGCCATGTATGTGCTGGGCATCGACCACGTGATGGACATGCCGTTCAACGATCCGCAATCACCCAGCCCGCTGAAATACGGCGATATCTTCAAGCAGACGGAAGAGGAATACGCCCGCTGGAACTTTGACGTGGCCAATACCGAGGTTCTGCTGCGCCATTTCGAAGAGGCCGAGGCTGAATGCGCCACGATCCTGGCGCAGGCGCATGACGACCCGAAAACCGGCAAGCGCATCATCATGGCGCATCCGGCCTATGACCAATGCATCAAGGCGTCACACATCTTCAACCTGCTGGATGCGCGGGGCGTGATCTCGGTCACCGAACGGCAGGCCTATATCGGGCGCGTGCGGGCGCTGGCCAAGCAATGCGCGGATGCCTTTGTGCAGACCGAGGCGGCCGGGTTCAGCGCCGGATGAGGCGATCAGGCCAGTCCCGGCAACAGGGCTTTCAGGCCGTCCGCAATCATGCTGACGGCGATAGCCGCCAGAATCATCCCCATAAAGCGGCTCATGATCACGCGCGCGGTGTCGGACAGGCGTTGGGCCAGCCAGGCCGCGTTCCAGAACGTGATCAGAAGCAGGCCAACAACGGCAAGGAATACACTTGCATAAACAAGGGCTTCTATGGGCTTCTTGATCTGGTGTGCATACAGGATCAGCGTGGTGATGGTACCGGGGCCTACCAGAATTGGAAAGGCCAGCGGATAAAAGGCGACGGTGTCGGGTTCGGGGTAAGCGTCCTTTTCCCCCTTCGTCCCGTGATGAGAGGTGCTTTCGTGTCCGTTCAGCATGTTCAGACCGATCATCATGACAACCAGACCACCGGCGACGCGCAGATGATTGACGCTGATGCCAAAAAGGCCAAGCGCCTGACTGCCGACCAGGGCAAAGGCACCGCCAAGGATCAGGCAGTAGATCACGGTTTTGACCGCTATCTTGCGCTGTTCGGCGGCGGACAGGTCCTGAGTGACGCTCAGAAACACCGGCAGGTTGGTGACCGGGTTCATGATCGCAAACAATGCGCCGAAAAATCCGACGGCAAAGGTGGATTCCATCGTGTAGACCTCGTTTCTGCCTGTTCCCCGATGAAACCTGTCCTATTTTACAAGAACTTGAAAGAGGCGGCCTGAAAGATGACGGGAAAACTGCTGGCAATTCTTCTGCTGCTGTCGGCCATCGTGGCAGGCCTCGGCATGTATTATCTACAGGTCTACGGCTATTATTATGAGGTCGAACCGCAACCGGGGCAGGACGTTGCCCTGATGACGGATGCGAACGGTGTGCCGGAACCCATCGCCTATTCCGGGTTTCAGGCTATCGACGCCGACAGTTCGCCTATTCGGTATCGCGCCTGTTTCGAGACCGAATTGTCGCCGGACCAGATGGCTGGATACGTGCCTGTCGAAAACTCCGAACCCCTGACCGCACCGGGATGGTTTGAATGCTACGATGCGGTGTCTTTGGCGGATGCGCTTGAATCCGGGCAGGCGCGGGCGTTCATGGGGGTGAAGAACATCCATTTCGGCGTCGACCGGATCGTGGCGATCACCGAAGATGGCAAGGGTTATGTCTGGCACGCGTTGAACAATTGCGGTGAAAAAGCCTATGACGGTACCGTCGTGGGCGAGGAATGTCCGCCGCGCCCGGAAAACTGAAGGAGCAGACCGTGGGCCATGTCATAGAAATCCCCGATTTCCTGACGGCCACTCTGGGGTTTGCGGTCTATCTGATCGGGGCCGAGATCAATGCCCGTGTCGCTACCCTGCGCAATTTCAACATCCCCGAACCCGTGACAGGGGGCCTGCTGGCCTCGCTGGTGGTTCTGACGCTCTATCTGGTCTTCGGGATCGAACTGTCCTTTGGCCTGACAGCCCGCGATTTCCTGCTGGTCCTGTTTTTTGCCGGGATCGGCCTGAACGCCCGTCTGTCTGACCTCATTGCGGGCGGTAAGCCGTTAATCTTGCTTTTGATTCTCACTCTGACGACGATAGTCTTTCAGAATGTGATTGGCGCGGCTGGGGCGGTGATCTTCGGCTATCCCGCACAGGCCGGTGTGTTGTTCGGATCGGCGGCCCTGATCGGTGGGCACGGTACGGCAATCGCATGGGCGCCGGATGTGGCGCAGGCAACGGGGCTTGACGGCGCGACCGAACTGGGTGTGGCCGTCGCCACCCTTGGATTGGTGCTTGCCGCGCTGGTTGGCGGCCCGATCGCGCGCCTGCTGGTCGAACGGCGCGGCCTGACGCCTGACCGCCCTGACGAAGAACCCAGCGTCGGATTGCCGGATGAGCATGACGGGCACACCACAAGCATCGATCATCTGACCGTCATGCGCGTCCTGCTGCACCTGAACCTGGCGATCATCGCAGGATACGCGCTGAATGAATCAATTGCCGCCGCCGGGCTGAAACTGCCGCTGTTCGTGCCCTGCCTGATCATGGGCATCGTGATCGCCAATCTGCGGGACGCGCTGTTTCCCGATGCTCCGAAAGTGTCGCGCACACCGTCGCTGGCGCTGATTTCGGAATTTGCGCTGGGCGCGTTTCTTGCAATGTCGCTGATGAGCTTGCAACTCTGGACCATCGCGCAGCTGGGCATGGCCATTGCAGTGATCATGACAGCGCAGACGGTGTTCGCGGTGCTCTTCGTCCTCTGGGTGCTGTTCCCGGTCATGGGGTCCAACTATCGCGCTGCTGTACTGGCCGCCGGGTTTGGCGGCTTTGCGTTGGGGGCCACACCCACCGCTATCGCAAATATGACAGCCGTGACCAAGCGATATGGCCCATCGCCTATTGCCTTTATCGTGCTGCCCCTTGTATCCGCCTTTTTTGTGGATATCGCCAATGCCATCGTCATTCAGACGATCGTCAATTTCTAAGGACCGACAATGCCCGACCTGCTGATCGAACTGTTCTCCGAAGAGATCCCCGCACGGATGCAAGCCCGTGCCGGCGAGGATCTGAAAAAGCGGATTACCGATGGTCTGGTCGAGGCCGGTCTGACCTATGCAAACGCAGCCGCCCTGACCACGCCTCGCCGCCTGACGCTGGCGGTCGAAGGGCTGCTGGCGAAAAGCCCCACCATCCGGGAAGAACGCAAGGGTCCAAAGGTCGGCGCGCCTGATAAAGCAATCGAAGGGTTTCTGCGCGGCGCGGGCCTGACCCGTGATCAGCTGGAAGAACGCGAAACCCCCAAGGGGGCCATCTATTTCGCCACCATCGAAAAGGCTGGTCGCCCCGCGGCCGAGATCATTGCCGAAGTGCTCGAAACCACCATCCGCAATTTCCCTTGGCCAAAATCCATGCGCTGGGGCAGTGGCAGCTTGCGCTGGGTGCGTCCGCTGCATTCGATCCTGTGCATTCTGACGGATGAGGCCGGGGCGCAGGTGGTTCCAATGGATGTCGACGGCATTTCGTCCGGCGACACCACAGCAGGCCACCGTTTTATGGCGCCCAACCGCTTTTCGGTCACGTCTTTCGACGATTACGCGGCCAAGCTGAAGCGGGCTTTTGTCGTCCTGTCCCCCGAGGAACGCGCCCGGCACATCTGGAACGACGCCCAGAACATGGCCTTTGCCGCCGGTCTTGAACTGGTCGAAGATCAGGGCCTGCTGGCCGAGGTCGCCGGTCTGGTCGAATGGCCGGTTGTCCTGATGGGGCGGATCGACGACGAATTCCTCGACCTGCCACCCGAGGTGCTGCAAACCTCGATGAAAGAACACCAAAAGTTCTTCTCGGTCCGCAATCCCAAAACGGGCCGGATTGAACGGTTCGTCACTGTTGCGAACCGCGAAACCGCTGACAATGGCGCGACCATTCTGGCGGGCAATCAGAAAGTGCTGTCGGCCCGTCTGGCCGATGCCAAGTTCTTTTGGGAAAATGACCTGCGCATTGCCAAATCGGACATTGCACAATGGACCCGCGCGCTGGAAAACGTCACCTTCCACAACAAACTGGGAACGCAGGCCGACCGGATCGGGCGCATCGCCGCCCTGGCCCGCGAACTGGCCCCAGTGACCGGAGCTGATGCCGATCAGGCTGAAAAATCCGCGCGCCTGGCCAAGGCCGACCTCAGCTCGGAAATGGTCTACGAATTCCCCGAACTTCAGGGCCTTATGGGGCGGTATTACATCAAAGCGGCAGGTGAAGATGCCGCCGTGGCTGCTGTCGCGCAAGAGCACTACTCGCCTTTGGGGCCGTCGGATGATGTGCCCACGGCTCCGCTGTCGGTGACCGTTGCATTGGCCGACAAGCTGGACACGCTGGCGGGGTTCTGGGCGATTGATGAAAAGCCTACCGGCTCGAAAGACCCGTTTGCCCTGCGCCGTGCGGCACTTGGGGTTATCCGGTTGGTGCTCGACAATGACCTGCGCCTGCATCTGGATCGGTTTTTCGACGGACAGCTGCTGCGTGCTGAAAGCGCTGCAAACGAGGCGTTGGCGGCGGAAAACGTTGACGAACTTTTGGATGAAATCGCAGATCACGGCGTGTTTGGCGCAGCCTTCCAGACTGTCAAGGAAAGGCTGGGTGAAGTGTCGGGCGCCGATTTCCTGAGCCTAGAAAAGAAGATCCCCGACGCATCCGACGATCTCCTCTCCTTCTTTCACGACCGTCTCAAGGTCTTCCTCCGCGACGAAGGCATCCGTCACGACGTCATCGATGCCTGTATCGCGATGGACGGCAATGACGACCTCAATCTGCTGGTCAAACGCGCCCGCGCGCTGAACGCGGTGATCGCGACTGAAGATGGCGAAAACCTTGTGCAGGGTTTCAAGCGCGCAAACAACATCCTGACCCAGGCCGAGGAAAAGGATGGGGTGGAATATTCCTATGGTGCGGATGTGAAATTCGCCGAAACCGACAGCGAAAAGGCATTGTTTGCGGCCTTGAACGCAGCTCAGGCAAAAATCGAACCCGCGCTGACATCCGAAGATTTCCCCACGGCCATGGCCGCCATGGCGGGGCTGCGCGGACCGGTGGATGCGTTCTTTGAGGATGTGCAGGTCAACACCGACAATGATATTGTTCGCCGCAACCGGCTGAACCTGCTCAGCCAGATCCGGCAGATCTGCTCCAGCGTGGCCGATCTGACCCGGATCGAAGGGTAAACGACCGGGCGCGCTGGCAGGCGCGCCCACAACGCACTTGCGTGAAGGGCGCAAGCGCTTATGCTGCACGCAAACCAAAAGGTGCTGCAGTGCAGAATAATCCGAATACAACGCTCATTACATCCGACGCGCCTGTCACCGCCCATAGGCATGGCGGGCGGGCCAAATGTCTGCAACGTCTGGTCCGGCTGGACCTGCCGGTGCCCCGAACCGTTGCGTTGTCATTTGATGCCGTTCACCAGATCGCAGAAGGGACAACCCCGGATATTGCAGCGATCCTCGAACAGTTCGATCCCACTTCGTTGCTATGCGTCCGGCCCAGTTCCGAAGACCCCGATTGGGGTGGTCCCGGCGCGGTTCTCAATATCGGAATGAACGATGCGCGTTATGTTGACCTGTCCGACACCATGGGGGCCGAGGCCGCCGCAGCCCTGTATCTAAGGTTCGTTCAAAGCTATGCGATTCACGTGGCGCGGCTGGATGCGGATGTGTTTGATGACATTGATGCCGACGGCCGCGAAGGGCTGCGCCATTCGCTGCGCGCTTATGAGGATGAAACCGACGAGGTCTTTCCGCAGGACAGGGGCGAACAGCTGATCGGCGTTCTGCGCTCGATGGCGCGTGCATGGGACGGGACGTCCGCGCGCTTGCTGCGGCAGGCCAAGGGGGCACCCGCTGATGCCGGGCTTGGGTTGGTCATCCAAGAGATGATCCCCGGCGTCGGCAAAGGGGAATGCGGATCGGGTGTTCTGCAACTGGTTGATTCCACAACCGGAATGCCACAGATCACCGGTCGCTACCTAAGTCAGAGCCAGGGGCGCGATGCGCTGGGCAAAGATGTGGCAGCCCTGTTTCTGGAAAAAGACCCGCGCGGCCCCTCGCTGGAAGAGGTCGCGCCCAAAGCTTTTGCCGATGTCAAAGCGCATGCCGCCCTGATGCGCGAGAAACTGCGCGAAGAGATGCAGGTCGAATTCGTCATTCAGGACGGCACTGTGCATATTCTGGATGGCGTCCGGGTGCAGCGATCGGCTCGCGCGGCCATGCGCATTGCCGTACGTCTTGCCGAAGACGGTATCATACCGCCGCAAGAAGCGGTGATGCGTGTCGACCCGCACGCGCTGAACGAACTTCTGCACCGTCAGGTCCACCCCGATGCACGCCGCGACGTGCTGACCACGGCCATTGGTGCCAGCCCCGGTGCCTCGACCGGCAAGATCGTGTTCACCTCGGCCGAAGCACAGGCCAGCGCCGCCCGTGGCGAGGCATGTGTTCTGGTGCGCCGGGAAACCTCGCCCGAGGATGTGCGCGGGATGCACGCCGCTGTAGCGGTTCTGACCGAAAAGGGCGGCATGACCAGCCACGCGGCCGTGATCGGGCGCGGATTGGGTCTGCCCTGTATCGTCGGGGCCTCGGAAATGCGGTTTCAGACGAAAGACAAGATGCTGACCGCACCGGATGGGCGGGTGTTTAAAACCGGCGATATTGTCACCATTGATGGCAGCTCGGGGCAGGTGCTGGCCGGTCAGCCCGCCATGCTCGAGGCCGCGTTGGATGACTGTTTCCAGACGCTGATGGGCTGGGCCGATGCCGAGCGTGACATCGACATCCGCGCCAATGCCGACACACCGGCTGACGCGCAGACGGCCCGGAACTTTCAGGCTCAGGGGATCGGTCTGTGCCGGACCGAACATATGTTCTTTGACCCCGGTCGTCTGATCGTGATGCGCGAAATGATCTTTGCGCAAACCTCGGCGGGCAGGGCGGCAGTGCTGGCACGCCTGCTTCCGATGCAGCGCGAGGATTTTGTTCAGCTGTTCAGGATCATGGAAGGCCAGCCTGTCTGCATCCGCCTGTTCGATCCCCCCTTGCATGAATTCCTGCCGACAACGCGCACCGGGCAACGGGAACTGGCCGAGGCTCTGGACCTGCCCGTGTCCGACGTCGAACGCCGGGTCGAGGCGATGACAGAATACAACCCCATGCTTGGCCTGCGCGGCGTTCGTCTGGGTGTCACCGTGCCCGAGATCTACGACATGCAGGCGCGTGCGATTTTCGAAGCCACGCTTGAGGCCCGAAAAAACGGTGCCCCGGTGGTACCCGAAGTGATGATCCCGCTGGTTTCCGCCAAGCGCGAGGTTGAACTTGTCAAATCCCGCATCGACTCGGTTGCCGCCGCCGTTGAATCGGAACGGGGGCAGAAGTTCGAATACCGGCTAGGCGTCATGGTCGAAACGCCACGCGCCTGTCTGCGCGCGGAAGAGATCGCGCCGCAGACCGCCTTCATGAGTTTTGGTACAAACGACCTGACACAGATGACTTATGGTCTGTCCCGCGACGACGCCGGTCGTTTCATGTCCGCTTACGTGCGACAGGGGGTCTTTACCGAAGATCCGTTCCACGTTCTTGATCCGGACGGGGTGGGCGAGTTGCTGAAACTCGGGGCAGAGCGCGGGCGTGCCGCGAAACCGGATGTGACCCTTTCGGTCTGTGGCGAACACGGCGGGAACCCCGAATCAATCGCGATCTGTCGCGATCTTGGGTTCGACTATGTGTCATGCTCACCGTTCCGGGTTCCGGTCGCTCGGCTGGCTGCCGCTCAACTGGCGATTTCCTCCAGACTTGGGGGTTGACACTGCGCCGAACCCCAAGAAATAGTGGGTTATACGGTCACTCGTAGGCGAAAAATATTTTCGCTACGGGCGATTTTCCACTTGCTTTTTTCAAGATACTGGACCTTTGCCTCAGTCTGGGGTATCAGCCACGTCGCGCCCGCCGGGGGAGGGTATGGCGCGTGATGTGCCTGTGCGAGGTTATCTGATGCTACGTTACATATTGGCTGTTGCCGCAGTGGCGGCAACCGTGCTGCCGAGTGCGTCCTTCGCCGAGAAGGAAGCGACTGATACTGCAAAACAAGAACTTGTCGCCCGCAGTGAACTGCCGGCGCAAAGTTTTCGGGACTATTTCAAGCTGTTCCAGCCCCGCAAGGCGGCTGAACCTGTCGAAGTGTCCTTCTCAAAAGACTGGCTTGACCAGCAACCAAAGGCCACGGGCGGTGAAAACTGGAAATGCCTGTCCGAAGCCCTGTACTTCGAGGCGCGCGGCGAAAGCGTGCGCGGCCAGTTCGCGGTTGCCGAAGTGATCCTGAACCGGGTCAAAAGCAGCCGTTTCCCGGATTCCCTGTGCGGGGTGATCCATCAGGGGACCGGCAAGAAATACCAGTGCCAGTTCACATACACCTGCGATGGCCGCAAAGAGGTCATCCACGAGAAAACGGCGTATGAGCGTGTGGCAAAAGTCGCGCGGGCAGCCATTGATGGAGTGGCGGATGAGTTGACCGAAGGGGCGACGCACTATCACACGACGTCGGTTCGCCCATCCTGGTCGCGGGTCTATAAACAGACGGCGAAAATCGGCGTGCATGTTTTTTACCGCCACAACTACCGGACAGCGAGCAACTGATTGACGCACCCGCGCTGGAAGCTTGCTGGCGCGGGGCAGGTTGCATCCTATATTGCGGGCCAGGAGGCCCGTAATGATTTTGAACCGCAGACACCTTTTGCAAACGGCTGCAGCAGCATTGCTGATGCCGCGTGTGGCCAGCGCGGGTTTTGCACCGCTTAATGCGCGTGTAACCAAACACCCGATCGCGCCTGCAAGTTATCCTGAAACGGAAGTCTGGACATATGACGGGTCTGTCCCCGGCGTTGAACTGCGCGTCAGGCAGGGCGACCGCATCCAGCGCACCCTGATGAACCAGCTTCCGCAAGCAACTTCGGTCCATTGGCACGGCATTCGCATTGAAAACGCCATGGACGGCGTGCCCGGCCTGACGCAGGACGCGGTCGAGACGGGCGCAAGCTTTGATTACTCCTTCGTCGTTCCCGACGCAGGGACCTATTGGTATCATGCGCATAACCAGTCGATGGAACAGGTTGCGCGCGGGCTTTACGGGCCGCTGATCGTCGAAGAAACCGCGGCCTCCGATGTGGATCAGGATCTGGTGCTGATGCTGGACGACTGGAGGCTTGATCCTGAAACCGCCCAGATCACGGATGATTTCGACAATGGCCATGATCTCAGCCACGCTGGCCGACTGGGGAATATCATCACTGTTAACGGATCCCTTGACCCGCGCGTTCAGGCGCGACGGAACGACCGTCTCCGGCTACGCCTGATCAACGCCTCCAACGCGCGGATTTTCGACCTGGATCTCGACGGGTTGTTTGGTTGGATCGTCGCCCTTGACGGTATGCCACTGGGAACGCCGATCCCATTGTCGGGGGCTTTCCCAATCGCCCCCGCACAACGTATCGATCTGGTTGTGGATGTCGTGGCTGCGGGCGATACGGCAAGTCTGGTGAGTGTTGAACGCGACGGTGCCTTTGGCATCGTTCGGTTCGATGTCGACGAACCTCTCTCACCCGCGCCACGACAAGGCGTGGCAGCGTTGCCGCCCAACCCTTTGCCGGTCATCGAGGATGTCTCATCCGCTCCATTGCACCGGATGTCCCTGCAAGGCGGGGCGATGCGCTGGCTGGACAACGCCCGGATCGGGGACACTGAATTGTCAGGCCAGGAATTGGCGCAGTTGGGCCGGTTCTGGGCCCTGAACGGTTATGCGGAACGCCCGTCCGACCCGTTTCTGGACGCCCGGACCGGCGGCCTTCACAGGATCGAGTTTGTCAATGAAACAGTCTTTCCACATGCCATGCATTTGCATGGCCACCACTTCCGACTGATCCAGCCGGACGGATCGCTTGGCCCGTGGCGCGACACTGTTTTGGTTGATCGCGGACAAACCCGCCAGGTCGCGCTGGTCGCGGATAATCCGGGGGACTGGCTGTTGCATTGCCATATGCTGGGACATGCCGCTTCGGGTATGATGAGCTGGTTTCGCGTCACCTGACGCCGCATTCGGCGGTTGGAATGGCGTTTGTTTGAATGTTATAGGCCCTTGCAACGCCTATAGTGGGCAAGCCCTGCAACAAGCCGAAAAGGCCGGACCCATGAGTTCTGAAATCCGACTGGCATTTGCGCACCCGTCCGAACGGTCCGAGGCGACCTCGCCCCGAGAGCCGCTGGACCGCATTTCCCTGCGCGACCATATTGTCGAGGTTGAAATCGGTGCGTTTCAGGCCGAGCGGGGAACAACCCAGCGGATCTGTTTCAATATCGTCGTCGAAGTCCGGCCTCTTACTGACCCCATTGACGACGATGTGGATCGCATCCTGTCTTATGACCGGGTGACGGAATCCATTGCCTATGAGCTCGCGGCCGAGCGTCTGAACCTGCTTGAAACCCTGGCCGAACGTGTGGCCGAACGTATCTTGCATGAACCTCAGGCTGTAAGGGTCTTTGTTCGCATCGAAAAACTGGATCGTGGTCCGGGCGCTCTTGGGGTCGAGATCGTGCGCGGGAAAGACTCGGTTCATCACGACGTGACCGAGGAAGACCGCCCGCATCCCCGTCTGGTCTATCTATCGAATGACGCCATCGCCTCGGACAATCTGACCGGGTGGATCGACCAGTTGCAGAACCGCCAGCGCCCGCTGATCCTGTGTGTGGGGGCGTCAGACCTGGCTGCGCCGCAAACCGGCCACGCAATGACACAGCGCCGGATTGACCTGCTTGCGATCGAGCAAAACGCGTGGGTTCTGGCCGCACGCGATCACCGCTGCAAGGTGGTTTCAACTCGGACGGAACTGGACTGGGCCATGAAGAACGGCCAGATCTGCGTCTGGGCCCCGTCCAAGATCGTTCTGGACGCGGTGGATGGCCCTTCTGCCGCGCCCTCCGACGCCGTGGCTCTGGCCGCATGGTTTGCCGCGACCTTTGAAGCCAGTGAAATGATGGTTATCGGCGGCGAATTGCCGAAAGCGCCCAAAACCCCGCTGCGGGCTGTGGCCGTGGATCAGGCCCAATTGTGAGCATCTATTTCAGACCGCTGGTTCAGCACGGCCAGACCCGGCCCGCTGGCGCGTACTCTCTGGCCGGTCAACCCCTGTGGTTTACCCATGTCGAAGCGCTTGGGCGCGATACCGCTCCGCAGATCATGGCGGCATCGGATATTCCCGGTGGGGCGCTGGCGCGTTTGACCGGCCCGCGCGCACCCATTGCCGGGCTGGATATGCAGGTGCCGCATATCATGGGCATTCTCAACACCACGCCTGACAGTTTCTCGGACGGGGGCGTTCACAGCTCGGTCGAGGCCGCCCACGATGCCGCTGCCCGGATGGTGGCGCATGGGGCCACCATTCTGGATATCGGCGGGGAATCAACGCGCCCGGGTGCGGATTTCATTCCGTCAGATCAGGAAATTGCCCGCACCCGCCCGGTGATCGAGGCGATTCGCGCGCAAACGGATGCCTTGATTTCAATCGACACCCGCAAAGCCAGCGTCGCCAAAGCGGCGTGTGCGGCGGGCGCGGGGCTGGTCAACGACGTCTCGGGGTTCACGTTCGATCCCGAACTGGCACCGTTTTGCGCCGACAAGGGCACACCGGTCTGCGTTATGCATATGCAGGGTGATCCGGCCACGATGCAGGAAAACCCCAGCTACGACAACGTGTTGCTGGATGTTTACGATTTCCTCGAAACCCAGATCGCTCTGCTGGAAAGCCTGGGGCTTCGGCGCGACCTGATAATCGTCGATCCGGGCATCGGTTTCGGCAAGACCGAAGACCATAACCTGACCTTGCTGCGCAATCTCAGCCTGTTTCACGGGCTTGGCTGCCCGATCCTGCTGGGCGTGTCCCGCAAGGGCTTTATCGGAACGATTGGACAGGAGCCTGACAAGACTGCCCGCGCGCCGGGTTCAATTGCCGTGGCTTTGGCCGGATTGTCTCAGGGCGTGCAGATCATTCGCGTTCACGACGTCGCCGAGACTGCTCAGGCCTTGCGCCTATGGGCTGCTGTCCGGTAATCCGGTCTCACGGAAAATCACGGAGTGACACCAATGCGCAAGCTGTTCGGAACCGACGGGGTGCGGGGCACGGCCAACACGCATCCGATGACGGCGGAAATGGCGTTGCGCATCGGGGCTGCGGTGGGGCGCTATTTCCGGCGCGACGCGACCGGTGTGCACCGGGTCGTCATCGGCAAGGACACGCGCCTGTCCGGCTATATGCTGGAAAACGCGCTGACCGCCGGTTTGACCTCAACAGGAATGAATGTGCTGTTGCTGGGGCCGGTCCCCACGCCTGCGGTGGGTCTGATGACGCGCTCGATGCGGGCCGATCTGGGTGTCATGATCTCGGCCAGCCACAACCCGGCAGAGGACAACGGTATCAAGTTCTTTGGCCCCGACGGCTATAAACTGTCCGATCAGGCCGAGATAGACATCGAAAAGCTGATCGACGAAGGTGTCCGGCCTGCTCAGGCCCAGAACATCGGACGGGCGCGTCGTGTTGATGACGCCCGGTTCAGATATGGCGAGCGTGTGAAATCCTCGCTGCCGCGCGATGTGCGTCTGGATGGCCTCAAGGTGGTGATCGACTGTGCCAACGGCGCCGCCCACCGCACCGCGCCCGAGGTTCTTTGGGAACTTGGCGCAGACGTGATCCCGGTTGGCATTGCGCCCAACGGAAAGAACATCAACCTCAACTGCGGATCGACCAAGCCGCAACTGGCTGCCGAAACCGTCGTGGCGCATGGCGCTGACGTTGGTGTCTGTCTGGACGGCGACGCGGATCGGGTCGTTATCGTCGACGAAACCGGTCAGGTCGCCGATGGCGATCAGCTTATGGCACTGCTGGCGACGGCCTGGAAAAAATCCGGGCAGTTGAAAGGCGATGCGCTTGTGGCCACCGTGATGTCCAATCTGGGGCTTGAACGGCACCTCTCGTCACATGGTATGCGACTGGAACGCACGGCGGTCGGCGACCGCTATGTGGTCGAGCGTATGCGCGAAGGTGGCTTCAACCTGGGCGGTGAACAATCCGGTCATATCGTGATGAGCGATTATGCCACCACCGGCGATGGCCTGATGGCCGGTCTGCATTTCCTGGCCGAGATGGTTCTGTCCGGTCGCAAAGCCTCGGACCTGTCCAAGCAGTTCGAAACCGTGCCGCAGCTGTTGAAGAACGTCCGCTATGCCAACGGTCAAACTCCGCTTGAAGTTCAAAGCGTTAAAGCTGCCATTGCCGATGCCGAGGCGCGGCTGAACGGGCAGGGACGGTTGCTGATCCGTAAATCCGGCACCGAGCCGCTGATCCGCGTTATGGCCGAATGCGAGGATGACGCGCTGCTGGTCCAGGTCGTCGACAGTATCGTGGCCGAGGTCGAAGCCGCCGCAGGCTAGCGCCCGAACAGAACTCTGCGCAGGCTGAACCACTGGCTGATGGCCATGCCCGTCAGGATCAGGGCCAGGGCGACGTAGAATCGCAGGGGCAGGGCCTCGGACAGGATCCAGGCCCCGAACACCATCGACCAGATCGGCACCTGATAATTCACCAGTGTCAGGAACACCGACCCGGCGCTGCGGGTGATCGAAACCCGCAGCAAATTGGCGAATGCTGTGGGGATCAGCCCAAGCACGATCAGGGCCAGCGACGGGCGGTTGCCCTGCCATGTGGGAACACCTTCGACCAGCAGCATGATGGGCACCAGCAGAACAGCGCCGACCAGCAGGGTCAGCGCGGCCAGCGCCAGTGGCTCAACCGGCGGGCAGCGCCGCGTCAGGATCGATGTCGAGGCATAGCAGAGGGCAGCCGAGATACAGGCCAGCTGCGCCAGTGGCTCGGTCCCTTGACCCAGCTTTGCCAGACCGGGTCCGATCAGGACCAATGCGCCGGAAAACCCAAGGCACACGCCCAGAAACCGACGCGGGTTCAGCGGCTCATCGGAAAAGAAATGCGCCAGCGGCAACACCATCAGCGGAATTGCGGCCATGGACAGCCCTGCAAAGGCCGAGGGTACATATTGCTGACCCCAGCTGAGCAGCATGAAAGGCACCGCAGTCGACAACACGCCAATCAGCAGGATTGACGTTGTCAGCGCGGGTGTCAAAACCGGCATGCGGCGACCGGTGAACCGCATCAGGACAAGCAACGTCACCGCCCCTAATGTGGTGCGCGATGTCGCCACGGTAATCGGGCCATAGCCTTCCAAAGCCATCGCGACGACCATGAATGTGCCGCCCCAAATAAGCCCCAGCGTGAAAACGCCGCTCCAGTCCTGTTTCGTGGGTTGTTCAACCATTCCATCCCCTTATCCTGCGTGCGCGCCGGTGTCACGGGCTGATCTTGACTTAACGTTAGTTTGCACTTACCGTAAGCAATGGCTTACGATTCGAAATTTTCAGCTTTGGGCGATGCAACCCGCAGGCAGGTGTTCGAAGCCGTCGCCAGCCAGCCTCAGGCAGTGGGCGAACTTGCGTCAAAGCTGCCGGTAAGCCGACCGGCCGTCTCACAACATCTCAAGGTGCTGTCGGATGCCGGGCTGGTGACATGCCACGCGAAAGGGACGCGCCGGATCTATGCGGTGCGCCCCGAGGGGCTGGCAGAGCTGCGCAGATGGCTCGACCGGTACTGGACCGACGTGATGAACAGCTTTGCAGATGAGGTGACCAGAGCCGGAGAGAGGCCATGACAGACCCGATTGTCAAAACAATTGCCGTAGGTGCCTCAGCTGCGCGTGCTTTCGACATCTTCGTCAACCGCATCGGTACATGGTGGCCGCTGGACAGCCACGCGGTGTCCGCATCGCAGGGACAACCGGCAAGGGACGTGGTTATTGAACCCCGGATCGGTGGCGCGGTCTATGAGGTCATGTTCGACGGAACCCGTGCCGACTGGGGTCAGGTGCTGGCGATCGATCCCGGCCGATCCGTGGCATTCACCTGGCATCCGGGCACCAACAAGGGGTCTCCTACGCGCGTCGATGTGCGTTTTGAGGATTGCGGTTCGGGGCAGGCAAAAGTCACCCTGACGCATTCCGGCTGGGATGTCTGGGCAGATGAAGCGCCCCAAAAGCGCGGCGGCTACGATACGGGATGGGATATCGTTCTGGGTGAATGCTTTGCCAAAGCGGTCTTAAAATGAAAAAGGGCGACCGCCTGGGCCGCCCTTTGCCTGACATCGGTCAGGTTTAGTTCTTTTCTTTGTCGACCATCTTGCCGGCCGAGATCCACGGCATCATGCCGCGCAGCTTGGCGCCGGTCTCTTCGATCATATGCTCGTCATTGGCGCGGCGCGACGCTTTGATGGTCGGCTGGCCAACGGCGTTTTCCAGCATGAAGTCACGGACGAATTTGCCCTGCTGGATGTCGTCCAGAACCGCTTTCATGCGGGCTTTGGTCTCGTCGTATTTCAGGATGCGCGGACCGGTGACATACTGGCCATACTCAGCCGTGTTCGAGATCGAGTAATCCATGTTGGCAATACCGCCTTCATAGATCAGGTCAACGATCAGCTTCACTTCGTGCAGACACTCGAAATAGGCCATCTCGGGTGCGTAACCGGCCTCGACCAGAGTTTCAAAGCCGCAGCGGATCAGTTCGACCAGTCCACCGCACAGAACGGCCTGTTCGCCGAACAGGTCGGTTTCGCATTCTTCGCGGAAGTTGGTCTCGATGATGCCCGAACGGCCGCCACCGATGGCCGAGCAGTAGGACAGGCCGATTTCCAGCGCCTTGCCGGTTGCATCGTTGTGAACCGCGACCAGGCAGGGCACACCGCCGCCTTTGGTGTATTCGCCGCGCACGGTGTGGCCAGGGCCTTTGGGGGCCATCATGATGACGTCAACGCCGTCCTTCGGCTCGATCAGGCCGAAGTGGACGTTCAGGCCGTGGGCAAACGCGATGGCGGCACCGGGCTTGATGTTGTCATGAACGTATTTCTTGTAGGTTTCGGCCTGCAACTCGTCGGGCATGGTGAACATGATGACGTCGCACCAGGCAGCCGCTTCGGCGATGCCCATCACAGCCAGACCTTCCGCTTCGGCTTTCTTGGCCGAGGGCGAGCCTTCGCGCAGGGCGATGACCAGGTTCTTGGCACCCGAGTCGCGCAGGTTCAGCGCGTGGGCGTGACCCTGGCTGCCATAGCCCAGGATAGCCACTTTCTTGTCTTTGATCAGGTTGATGTCGCAATCGCGATCGTAATAGACGCGCATTTTGCCGGTCCTTTCTGGTTTGGTTGGGGCGGTTCTACCTGCCGTGCGTCGGATTGGCGATAGGGTTGGGCTTGAGTATTTGTAAAAAAGATGAAGAATAATTCTTGAAAACGGAAAATACTGAAAAAATCATGCTTGACGATATCGACCGGCGCATTTTGCGTCACTTTCAGGCGAACCCCAGCCTGACCACCGCGGAACTTGCCGATCTGTGCCGGATCAGCGCAGGTGTTTGTTGGCGCAGGCTGGAAAAGATGCAGGCAGCCGGGATCATCGAAGGGCAGGAGGCGGTGATCGACTGGGCCGCGATGGGCTATGCTGTCGAAGTCTCGCTTCGGATCACCCTGGACAAGACACAGGCCCGCGCCTTTGACGAGTTTATGGAAGAGGCCCGCAACGTGGCCGAGGTGATCGAAATCCAGACATTTCTGGGCCGGGTGGATGTCCGCCTGTCCGTGATAGCGCGGGATATGAAGCACTATCAGCAGCTTTATCGGGACCGGATCCTGACCCTGCCGCATATCGCCGATATCGAAGCGCTGATGCATATCGCGCGGGTCAAGCGGGACGAGGTGTTACCGGTATGATCGAGTTGGACGAGATTGACCGCCGTCTGCTGCGTGCGTTGCAACAGGACGCCACCCAAAGCGCAGGTGCCCTGGGTCGGAGGTTCAACCTGTCTCAGCCCGCCACATGGAGGCGTATCCGCAGGTTGGAGGACGCCGGGATCATCAAGGGCCGAAGGCTGCGTCTGAATGCCGAGGCGCTGGGATTCGGTGTGACCGTGTTTCTGGGGGTCAAGCTGGCGCGCAAGGGACAGATCAGCCTTGAGGATTTCGAACGCGCCGTAAGTGCCATCCCCGAAGTGCAGACCGTCGAGCATGTTCTGGGATTGTACGATTACCGCTTGCGCGTTGTGGCGCGGGACCTGTCCGATTTCGAACGCGTGTTGCGGCGCCGGATCATGACGCTGCCCGGCGCTGGCGATGTCGAAGCGAACGTCCTGCTGAGCGAGGAACGGCTGCCCGGACCGATTGGATAACCTGCCTTAGTATCTGGTGCGGATGTAATATCCGGGATGATGGGTCAGGCGGGCAAACGTGATCGGTTTGTCTTCTTTCCAGGTGGTACGCTCCATCTGGATCATCGACGCGCCCGCCGTGGTGCCCATGAATTCCGCCAGCCTTGCGTCAGCGGAAATCGCGCAGAACGCGACCTCGGCATCGTTGAACGGAGCGGCATTCAGCAGCCACTCATGCGGTCCTTGCTGGGTCAGGTCGGCGGTTTCCACATCGGGGACGGTTCCGATATTGATCCAGCGCTCTTCAAGCTGGAACGGGCGGTTGTCCGCGTAATGCATACAGATGACATGCAGAACCCGCGTCTCGGCGGGGACATCAAGCTGAGAGGACAGCCAGCGGGGGCAGGCCTCGACAGTCCGTTCCACCAGCGCATAGCGATAGACGGCATTCTGGCTTTCGACCATCTGTCGCGCCAGCGAGAATTCCAGCTTGGCGTGTTTGCTGGGCTCTTTCTTGACCCGTGTGCCGCTTTTGCGCTTGCGTTCTATGAAACCCTGATCGGCCAGTTCCCTGAGGGCGCGGTTCACCGTCGCGCGGGCGCAATTGAATTCTTCGGCCAGTTGCGTTTCGGTCGGCAGTAATGATCCCTGAGGCCACACGCGGCTTTCAATACGTCGTTTTACTTCATCTCGAACGGACTGGAAGTTAATACGCTTTTGTATCGTCACAGGAAAAATATCCCTTCAAGTAAAAAGTGTGCGCATCTGTTCAGAAGCAAGCAGAAGTGTAAAGGGGAAGTGACACTGGTTGGCGTCATTTTCTTGTGTTCCCAGTGTTATACAGCACCGAATGGGTCGATTTTACCCGCATTCCGTCGCGTCACTTTTTGTCGCGAAATGGCTTTACTGGCCAAGGTAAAGAGACCAAGACTGCACTGACGATATTGAAAGGACGCCATATGCCTGCCTTGCTGAAGAACGTTGACCCGAACGGGCTCGAAGAATTCTCGGTCGTATTCACCGATCGCTCGCTGAACCACATGTCCCAAAAGTTTCAGGGGGTAATGCGCGACATCTCGGCCATGCTGAAAGAGGTGTACAAGGCAGACGGGGTGGCCATCATTCCGGGCGGCGGTACCTATGCGATGGAGGCGGTTGCCCGGCAATTCGCGCGCGGGGCGGATGTTCTTGTGGTCCGGAACGGGTGGTTTTCGTACCGCTGGAGCCAGATCATCGAAAGCGGCGCCCTGACCAGCTCGACCACCGTGATGAAGGCGCGCGAGACCGGAAATGCCAGCCCGTCCCCCTTTGCGCCCGCACCGATTGACGAAGTCGTCGCAACGATTCGCGAACAGAAACCCGGCGTTGTGTTCGCACCGCATGTTGAAACGGCGGCGGGTGTCATCCTGCCGGATGACTATGTGACCGCCCTGGCCAGCGCGGCGCATGAGGTGGGTGCATTGATGGTGCTGGATTGCATCGCATCCGGGTGTGCCTGGGTGGATATGAAAGCCACCGGCGTCGACGTCCTGATCTCGGCCCCGCAAAAGGGCTGGAGCGCATCGCCTTGCGCCGGTCTGGTCATGCTGTCCGAACGGGGCGAGGCGCGTCTGGAACAGACAAGCTCGGACAGTTTCGCCATCGACCTGAAGAAGTGGCGCCAGATCATGCAGGCCTATGAAAATGGTGGCCACGCCTATCACGCCACAATGCCCACCGATGCGCTGCTGGCCTTCCGCGATACCATGGCAGAAACCAGAGGATACGGGTTCGAAAAGCTGCGCAAGGCGCAATGGGCACTGGGCGACGGCGTGCGGGCGATGTTGAAGGACTATGGCATTGTCTCGGTGGCGGCTGACGGTTTCGGCGCACCCGGCGTTGTGGTCAGCTACACCTCGGACCCCGAAATCCAGAACGGCAAGAAATTTGCCGCTCTGGGGATGCAGATCGCGGCCGGGGTGCCGCTGCAATGTGATGAACCCGAAGGCTTCAGTACCTTCCGTCTGGGCTTGTTCGGATTGGACAAGCTTTATGATGTGGACGCCACCATCGCGCGTCTGAAACGCGTGCTGGATCAGGTTCTGTAAATGGGTCGGGCCTTAGCGAACGCCAAGGCCCATCTGCATCAGCGTCTTGCGCACAGGCGGCAGGGAATACAGCGCGCTCAGCCCCATTGCGCGCGCATCCCGCAGCGGGCGCGCCTTGATCATCGAGGCGCGGTTCAGCAAATCGATCCCTTTGACCCGCATCTCGATCTCGGTGTGGCGCGCCTTGTGATAGGCGTCCAGCATCTGCGCGTCGCCCAGACCTTCGGGCCGGGACTGCGCCAGATCCAGCAGGCAGCGCAGATCGCCCAATGACATGTTCAGCCCCTGCGCGCCAATGGGGGGTACCACATGCGCGGCTTCGGCCATCAGGGCAATACGCTCACCCGCCAGCCGTTCCGCGGACTGGCTGATGATCGGCCAGATGGTCCGACGCGATGCCAGCTTCAAGGGGCCAAACAGGCCACAGGACCGTTCCGTCATCGCAGCCTCAAACGCTTCGGCATCAAGGGTTAAAAGGTCAACGGCCTTCGGGCCGCGCTCCATCCAGACGATGGCGGACGAGGGCTGCCCCTGCCAATCTGGCAGCGGAACCAATGTGAACGGCCCGCCAGACCTGTGTATCTCGGTCGAGACATTCTCGTGCGGAATAGGATGCGTCACCGCAAACGCCAGCGCTTTCTGCCCATACCGTGTTGTATGCACTTTGATACCGGCGGCCTCGCGCATGGGAGAGTTGCGCCCATCTGCGGCCAGCACCAGCTTGCAGCGGATGCGGCTGCCGTCGCTCAGGCCAACGCGGGCTTCGGCAGTGCGGGTGAACAGGCTGACGGTCCCGGTGCCGGGGCGGAAATCGACATTCGGCAGCTCTGCCAGCCGCGCGACCATCTCCCGGCGCAACAGCCAGTTGGGCAGGTTCCAGCCAAACGGTTGCTCGGAAATGTCAGCGGCGTTGAAATCGCGTATGACGCGGGGTTCGGGCACGTCCCCGCCGGCATCGACAATACGCATGATCTGCAAGGGGGCCGCATGTGCATCCAGCCGTGCCCACAGGCCGCATTGCTCCAGCAGGCCGCGCGCAGGTTGCAGAAAGGCGGTGGTGCGCAGGTCGGACCCGTCTACATCCCGTTCGGTGATCGGTGGCGCGGGATCTACGCACACCACGTCAAACCCGGCGGTTCCAAACGCCGCCGCTGCGGTCAGACCGGCGATTCCACCGCCGGAAATCAGGATGTCACAACGGTCAGTCATGGCGCCTCTCATCAGTTCGGGCAGACCCTAGTTCGGTTCCACTCCCTGCGCCAAGTGACATCCTGTCCCGTATCTCAGCCGCGTGAGATCAGGATCAGGACCAGGAACATCACCGGCACCATCATCAGGGCAGGGATGTAAAGGCCGGGAAGACCAAACACCATGGCCGAACAGCCCCACATGCTGAGGACCGCGCCGACGGTATAATACAGGTCCTCCGCCTTGGCGTTGGCCGCGTCGCGGGCCAGCCACCCGAAAACCGGAATTGCAAAGAATAGGCGCTGCCAAACCGGCAGGCGTCCGGGCATCTCGATCGCACTCATGGGGCTCTCCGTTCTGTTCGTCGCTCCAGCGCATATAGGGCTGCGCATGCGGGTGCAGAACGTACGGATCGTCGCAGTGTGACAGGCTACCGCAGGCGGGCCAGAAATGCGGTCAGATCATCCGTGTGATGGTGGATGTGATCGGCCTCATGCGGGTCCGGGGCGACATGAACCGTGCGCATTCCCATCTCATGCGGGGCGGCCAGATTACGCGGGTCATCCTCGAACATGGCGGCCTTGTCAGCCTGAATGCCATCCTGTGCAAAGATGGCTTCAAAGGCGGCTTTCTCGGGCTTTGGCCGATACCCGGCATGTTCGACGCCATAGATTGCATCAAACAGCCCCGAAAGCCCGCGCGCCTGCAAAACCCGCTCGGCGTAGGGTGCGCTGCCATTGGTGTAGACGATGCGCCGTCCGGGCAGGGCGCGAATGTGATCGGCCAGCTCTGCATCCGGGTCCATATGGCTCATGTCCACCTGATGCACCGCGTGCAGATAGGGCTCGGGGTCCAGATCATGTTCGGCCATCAACCCGGCCAGCGTAGTGCCGTATTGGCGCCAGTACTGCCCGCGCAGCCTGTCGGCCTCGGCCCGGTCCACGCCGATGGCCTGTACCACGTAATCCGTCATCAGAACTTCGATCTGATCGAACAGCTGCATATGCGGCGGATAGAGGGTGTTATCCAGATCGAACACCCATTGCGTGACATGACTGAAGGACGGTTTGACCATGGCTTGGGTTTAGGGCGCGGGCGGGGTGTTTTCAATGCCGTACTTGATTGACGCCCCCAGAGACGGATAGACATGTCCGAACGAGGAGACAGAATACCCCATGAGCCAGACCCGATCCCCCACCAAGGATGCCTATAGCCTGATACTCGAAGCCATTGATGTCGGCGTCTACAAGCCCGGCGATCGTCTGGTGGAAAGCGAGCTGGCAGAACGGTTCGGGGTGTCGCGCACCCCGATCCGCGAAGCGTTGCAACGCCTGGAAACCCAGTCTCTGCTGGAACGGGACGGTCGGTCACTGATCGTGGCGTCGCTGGACCACAACCAGATGGCCGAGCTTTATATCGTGCGGCGCGAACTGGAAGGGCTCGCCGCGCGGCTGGCTGCCAAACACGCCACCGAAGAAGAGATCAGGGTTCTTCAGGACATGGTTCTCGAAGATGACAAGCTGGTGGGCGATCCGATGGCGCTGTCACGTGCCAACCGGCGCTTTCACGAACAGATCCATCTGGCCTCGCACAACCGCTACCTTGTCCAGCAGCTTGATCTGGTGCACCGGACAATGGCCTTGATGGCGACTACGTCCTTGGCCGTGCAGGGGCGCGGAGAGATTGCCCAGAGCGAACATAAAGGCATTGTCGAAGCCATTGCCGCGCGCGATGAAGAGGCGGCGGGGCGGGCTCTCAAGGACCATATCTCGATCGCGTTCATGACGCGCCTGAAACAGGACGCAAGCCGCCGCGACAAGTGATTGTCAGGCCAGCGGCTCGTCTTCGCTGGCCTGTCCGTGCTGGGTCTTGTCCCAGAAAAACGGGTTGGTCGCCAATTCCCACAGCGCCTTGTAACCGGCAATCACGCCCAGCGGGAAATATAGAAACATCGTCGGAACCCAAGGCAAAAGAAACCGCCGCTCGCGTGCGGATACAGCGATCAGACCAACACCGATACTCAGCCCCTCTGCCATCAAAAACAGCCCGATCAGCGCGGTAGAGGTTGAATGCGGCACGATATTATCCATCGGATTGGCCAGCCCCAGGCTTGACAGCCAGAATACCCAGAGAACGGGCGCCAGCAGAAATTGCCCCAACGTGCCCAGAAAGAACGCCTGAAGGCCCAGAAATCTGGCACCTCCAAGGTCACGCCACAGCTTTTGCGGGCTGCGCATATGCACCAGATACGTGACCATGAACCCCTTGAGCCAGCGCGAGCGCTGTTTGACCCAGGGCCAGGCCCGGAAATTCGCCTCTTCATATGTTGTGGTATCCACCATTTCGATCCGGTACCCGGCCCGGTACAGCCTTACGCCCAGATCAGCATCCTCGGTGACGTTATGGGCATCCCAGCCGCCCAGTTCCAACAGCTTGTCGCGACGGAAAAAGAACGTGGTGCCCCCAAGTGGCACCACCAGCCCCATGCGGGCGATCCCCGGCAGGATCACGCGGAACCAGCTGTTGTATTCGATGGTAAAGCAGCGTGACCGCCAGTTGGTGCGCGGGTTGTAGTAATCCAGAACCCCTTGCAGGCACACCACATCCGGCGCGGCCTGGGTGAAATGCGCCACCACGCGCTCGATCTGATCCGGTTGTGGGGCGTCCTCTGCGTCCCAGACGCCAACGAAGTCTCCCCGGCAGAAATCCAGCGCGTAATTCATGGCGCGCGGCTTGGTGGTCAGTCCGTTCAGCTCAGGCACCTCGACGATGCGCATCCAGCTGGGCAGGCTCACCTGTGCAAGGGCATTGCGCGTCACGTCGTCCTTTTCCTCAAGCACAAGGATGACATCCAGCAACGCCTTGGGATAGGTCAGCCGCTGCAGCCTGTGCACCAGAGCGTTCGCGATCTCGCGCTCCTTGTACAATGGCACCATGATCGACACGCAGGGCTGCCGCAATGTGATGGCGGCTTCGGTGTGGTCCGGCTGCGTTCTCAGGCGATGCCAAAGATAAGCCAGTGTGCCAGCCATCCGAAAGACCGCAAAAAGCACCAGAGTTCCCACTGCCATGCCCAGCATCGCCAGCAGGCCAAACGCCGGGAACATGGCAAACAGCCCCAGCACACACAACAGGGCCACCGAAGGCCCCACGCGCGACCTGAGGGTCCAGTTGCGGCAGCTTTGCGCGGGATCAACCCGCGTTTCCGCCGATCTGGCCAAAGATCCCGAGAATTGCCGCGCAATTGTGCGGTCGATCTGATCGGATGCCGCCAGCACCGGGATCACGGCATATTCGCATTCGCGCATTTCGGCGGTCACGATTGCGAACCGGTCGGGCCGGGCCGTGGCCACCAAAACAAGGGGGCCAATCCGCATCCAGGGGATGACATTGTGTTTCAGCCAGAAATCGACCGGCATCAACCCGCTCAGTTCCGACATCGGCGGGATCTGTTCAAGATCGGCAATCTGCCAGCCGGATTGCGCGGAAAGCGCGCGCAACACGTCCTGCCGGGTGGCATAGCCTTCGCCGACCAGTATCTCTCCCAGCGGAGCGTTCTGTCTGGTTTGCTGGCTCAGCGCATGGTCCAGCTGGGATCGGGTTATGGCCCCGGTTTCCAGCAGGCAGGTGCCCAGCGGCTTCCGATACCCGGGCGCGGGGATCGGTGCGGCGGACGTGAAATCCAGAAGATTAAGCTCAGCCATAACAAAACCCTGGCGCAGTTACCTACACTCAGGGTTGTTCGATCAGGGTTAACGCCCGGTTAACACTGCACAGACAAGCAGTTATGCTTGCTCTTTCTTCTTTTCCATGGCCTCGGCAAAGCGCTCGAACAGATAGAAACTGTCCTGCGGTCCGGGCGATGCCTCGGGGTGGTGTTGCACCGAATAAACCGGCCGGTCCGCCATGCGGATACCGCAGTTCGAGCCGTCAAACAGCGACCGGTGGGTTTCCACGACGCCATCGGGCAGGGATTGCGCATCGACAGCGAAACCGTGGTTCATCGACGTGATCTCGACCTTTCCGGTGTCCAGGTCCTTGACCGGGTGGTTCGCGCCGTGGTGGCCGTGGTTCATCTTGACCGTCTGACCACCCAGCGCCAGCGCCAGCATCTGGTGTCCAAGGCAGATGCCGAACACAGGCAGGTCTGTCGTCTCCAGAATCTCTTTGATCATCTGCACGGCGTATTCACCCGTTGCCGCCGGATCGCCGGGGCCGTTCGACAGGAACACACCGTCAGGTTGATGCGCCAGCACGTCGGCTGCGGTGGCAGTCGCGGGCAGAACGGTAACGTCACACCCAGCGGATGCGAGGCAGCGCAGGATGTTGCGCTTGGCGCCATAGTCAACGGCAACGACCTTGTGGGCAGGGGCCTTCTGACGTTGGTACCCATCCGGCCAGGCCCACCGCATCTCATCCCAGCGATAGCTTTGGGCGCAGGTGACATCCTTGGCCAGGTCCATGCCTTCCAGCCCTGCAAAACCACGCGCGGCGGCGACCAGCGCCTCGATGTCAAAATTTCCCTCGGGATCATGGGCCAGCGCCACATGCGGCGCGCCCTGCTGGCGGATGGCACGGGTCAGGCGGCGGGTATCGACACCCCCGATGGCGATGCGCCCCCGACGCGCCAGCCAGCCCTTGAGCTCCTCGGCCGAGCGCCAGTTTGATGGCTCGGTCGGATCCCATTTCACGACCATGCCCGCCGCGACCGGATCACCGGTTTCGTCATCTTCCGGGTTCACGCCGACATTGCCGATATGAGGGAATGTAAAGGTCACGATCTGCCCGGCATAAGAAGGGTCGGTCATGATCTCCTGATATCCGGTCATCGCGGTGTTAAAGCACAGCTCGGCCACGGTTTGCCCGGTCGCGCCGAAGCCTGCGCCGTAAAACAGGGTTCCATCGGCCAAAGCCAGACATGCGGTGGGCTTGGACGGGGCATTCGGGGCCATGGCGCGACTCTCCTGTAGGGTAAATCGGCGCATACCTAAGGGGGTTGCGCGTCTGGGTCAAGTCTGTTCAATTTTTGGGCTATTGTTGCTTGTCAATGGTTTAGCTGTATTCACCCCCGGTTGTGTCAGGCTTTTTGTTTCGATATGGTCGGGGTTCCGTTGTCATGGGGATGGACAAACCAAATGGACATGCGATCACGGGTGAATGCCGCCCTGAAGCAAGCAATGAAAGACAAAGCAGCCGAGCGTCTGTCGACGCTGCGGTTGATCAACGCCGCCATCAAAGACCGCGATATCGCGGCACGTGCGTCCGACAATGAAGAAGCAAAGGGATGCAGCGACGCAGAGGTTCTTGAAATCCTTGGTAAAATGACCAAGCAGCGCAAGGAAAGCGCCCGCGCTTACGAAGAGGGCGGTCGCCTGGATCTGGCCGAACGCGAGATTCGCGAAGTTGAGGTGATCGAGGAATTTCTGCCCAAACAGTTGGACGACGACGAGGTCAGCAAGGCCATTCAAACCGCCATCACGGCAACCGGCGCGGGTTCGATCCGCGATATGGGCAAGGTGATGGGCGAGTTGAAGACGCGCTATACCGGCCGGATGGATTTCGGCAAGGTCGGTCCGATGGTCAAGGATCACCTGTGCGCAGCATCAAACGGCGACTGCTGAGGCACTGGGCCCCGTGAATTGCTACTGCGCGACTGGCTCGCGCAGTCTTAGGACCAGCTCGTCATAAAGCGTGATCCGCTCATCTTCGGACAGAAACGCCCCGATTTCGACCTCGCGCCCGTCTCCGACAAGGGTGACATAATGCGGAACCGGGCCACCTTTCTCGTGCATCGTCGGTCGCGCCCAATAGCGGTTGCAAGACCATTCGTGCTGCTCTTTGCCGGGGGTGTGGTGCACCAGCCGCGCATGCGTGCCCGACAGGGTCAGAACCTCGAAAACACTGCGGGCGCGGTAGTTGGTCTTGATGGCCAGCCAAAGCCCCAGCACAGTGATCAGCAGAAACGGCAGCAGCCCCCACAGGATTACGGAACCAAGCGTGGCCAGCAATGGGATCAGGCCAAACAGGAACACCGACAATATCGTGATCATCGCCCCCCGCGGCGGCAGCGAGTTATGCGGCCAAAGCCGCAGTTCCTGTTCGGTTTCCGAGGTCTGATTCCACGTATAGGGCATACCGCGAACATAGCGCAGCGCGGCCTCGTGTCGACGGGTTTTGATCAGACGACGTGGCCGACCCGAGACCAGGACAGGGCGTCATCCAGACGATCGTCACCCCAGAATACCTCCTGCCGGACAACAAAGCTGGGGGCGCCGAAAACACCCAGTTTGACGGCGGTTTCGGTTTCCACCTCAAGGGCTGCGACGATGTCGTCGCCTTGCGCGCGCGCCAGGGTCAGTCGGGGGTCCTGCTGACACCGCAAAAGCGCCTCGGACAGTGCACTTTCGCGACCGGCTTCCACCCCTTCTTCGAACCAGATGCGATAAAGCGTCTGGGTGAACGTCACGCCCCAGCCGTCCATCATTCCAAGCACCGCAACCTGATTGGCCAGCGGCAGATTGGAAATCGGATAGGGCGCGGGCAGGTTGGCGTGGATGTGGTACTTGGCACAGCGGCGTTCGATGTCGCGCCACATATAAGCCGATTTCACAGGCTTTCCGGCAAAAGGAATATTCTGCTGAGCCGACATCACCGTACGCACGTTGAACGGGCGCCAGTTCACCGTGGCGTCATGCTGGGCACACCATTCGTCCAGACGCATCACGGTCAGGAAGCTGTACGTGCTGCCAATGGAATACCAAAAGTCGATCTCGGGCATTGCCGACCCTCCGACTGTTCCGTCCGCACATCATAGCCGATTTCGGGGCAGTTGGCGAACGCGGGGTGA
This sequence comes from Ruegeria sp. O5, assembly GCF_056535105.1. NCBI lineage: Bacteria > Pseudomonadati > Pseudomonadota > Alphaproteobacteria > Rhodobacterales > Roseobacteraceae > Ruegeria > Ruegeria sp. O5. The sequence continues at coordinate 173,841 of NZ_JBQERN010000005.1, forward strand.
GGGCAAAGAAAAACCCCGCCACCTGGGCGGGGTTTTCTTGGTTCAGATCGGGATCAGTGCGCGTGGCCCTTGTCCCAGTCTTCCTGCTTGGGCAGCTGCTCGAACGTGTGCTCGGGCGGCGGCGTGGGCAGGGTCCATTCCAGCGTATCCGCATACTCGTTCCAGTAGTTGGGCCGGGTCTCGCGCGCGCCACGCAGCAGGGCGTAGATCACGATGCCGAAGAACAGCAGGAACGAAGCGAACGAGATGAACGCACCAATCGACGAAACATAGTTCCACTGCGCGAACGCCTCGGGATAGTCGATGTAGCGGCGCGGCATGCCCTGACGACCCAGGAAGTGCTGCGGGAAGAAGGTCAGGTTGGCGCCGATGAAGAACATCCAGAAGTGAACCTTGCCCCAGAACTCGGAATATTGGCGACCGGTCATTTTCGCGAAGTAGAAATACATCCCCGCAAAGATCGCAAAGACGGCACCCAAGCTCATCACATAGTGGAAATGCGCAACCACATAGTAGGTGTCGTGATAGGCACGGTCCACGCCAGCCTGCGACAGAACCACACCGGTCACACCGCCAACGGTGAACAGGAACAGGAAGCCGAAGGCAAACAGCATCGGTGTCTTGAACTCGATGGAACCGCCCCACATGGTCGCGATCCACGAGAAGACCTTAACGCCCGTCGGAACCGCGATGACCATCGTGGCCAGCATGAAATAGGCCTGCTGACGCAGCGACATGCCGACGGTGTACATGTGGTGCGCCCACACGACAAAGCCCAGAACACCGATCGCGATAATCGCCCAGACCATCGGCAGATAGCCAAAGATCGGCTTGCGCGAGAAGGTCGCGATGACATGGCTGATGATGCCGAAACCGGGCAGGATCACGATATACACTTCCGGGTGGCCAAAGAACCACAGGATGTGCTGATACAGGATCGGATCGCCGCCACCGGCCGGATCAAAGAAGGTAAAGCCAAAGTTGCGGTCCATCAGCAACATGGTGATTGCGCCCGCCAGAACCGGCAGCGACAGCAGAATCAGCCACGAGGTGACGAAGATCGACCAGCTGAACAGCGGCACCTTGAACAGGGTCATGCCGGGGGCACGCATGTTCAGGAAGGTGGTGATCATGTTGATCGCGCCGAGGATCGAGGAGGCGCCCGATACGTGTACGGCAAAGATCGCAAGGTCCATGGACATGCCGCCCTCGGTCGTGGACAGCGGCGGGTACAGAACCCAGCCCACGCCCGAACCCATCTGATCGTTCCCACCGGGGCTCAGCAGCGAGGCCACACCCAACGAGGTACCGGCGACATAAAGCCAGAAGGACAGGTTGTTCATCCGCGGGAACGCCATATCCGGCGCGCCGATCTGCAACGGCATGAAATAGTTGCCAAATCCGCCGAACAGGGCAGGGATGACAACAAAGAACATCATCAGAACACCGTGATAGGTGATCATCACGTTCCACAGATGCCCGTTGGGCGTACACGGGTCGGCCATGAAGCCTTCAAGGCACATGTACTGAACACCGGGGTGCATCAGCTCGAGCCGCATGTAAACGGTCATCAGAACCGAGATCAGACCGGCCAGAGCCGAAACGATCAGGTACAGAATCCCGATGTCCTTGTGGTTGGTCGACATGAACCAGCGCTGGAAAAAGCTGCGCTGGTCTTCATGGTCGTGACCATGAATGGCTGCGTCTGCCATTATAGGTGCCTCCTGTTGCAACTACACCGCGCAGCCGGACCTCTCCAACGCGCGGGATTCCTGCTGGTTTTAGAATGCGTAGGGGCGACCTTCAATGGCCGAGTTTGATCTGGATCAAGATAAATGGCCGCACCCCCCTTGAAAACGGGTGTTCGAGAAGCCGGGATCTGAGCGTTCGGGGGGGCTGGTGATACAGCGGGCCTAGCGCCTGTGTTCAGGTCGCCCGCAATGGGTCCGGCTCTCAAAGCTGACCGGAAAGGCGTGAACCTTTGCCTCTGGCCAATCACCCGAACCGAGGACAGGGAAGGGGGGAGCCCCGAGACCTTCTAAGACATTCGTGCTTGCGCAGCGAACTACCTGTGGCCCACCCCGCCCTTGTCGCGCACCTTGAGGCGCATCGAGTTAGCCTGCCATCTAATAGGCTCACACAGCGTTCGGAACACCTTGAAGAAATGCTGATCACTCGATCTCGTTTTTGAATATCCTGCCGTCCTTCATGATCAGGTCGAAGTTTGCATCGGGGTCCGCGACCAGATCGATATCGTCCATAGGATTGCCATCGACGAGGATCAGATCAGCATAAGCGCCTTCCCGGATCACACCAAGCGGGCCTTCCTGGTACGGGTGGCGCGGTCCGGCGAGTTCTATCAATTCAGCATTTGTCGAGGTCGCCATTTTCAGAACCTCGTATGGCGTGTACCAAGTCTTCATCTTCGCCAGGAATTTGCCTTGTTTTTTCGCAAGCTCCGCATCGAAAAGCATATCTGTGCCGAATGCGACCTTCACGCCGATCTCTTTGGCCATATCGATTGAGGTCGTGGTGCCATCAGTAACCTCCACCCATTTCGCTGTGCTAACTGGGTCGCTGAATGAGAAAGCGTCCTCGTCGTCAAGCAATGGCTGGACAGACAACCAGACGCCGTTGTCCTTCATCATCTGTAGGGTTTCCCTGCTGAGCAAATTGCCGTGCTCAATGGTTTTGACCCCGGCTTCAATCGCCATTTGGGCAGCTGCATCGGTAAAGATATGCGAGGCGACGTAGGTATTGTAACTTTCTGCAACCGCGACGAATGCCTTCAACTCTTCGAGCGTGTATTGGCTCATGTCGAGCGGGTCATAGACCGACGAAACACCGCCACCGCCAGAAATCTTGATTTGCGAAGCGCCCATGCGCATGACTTCGCGGGCGCGCAGTGTGACGTCGTCAACCCCGTCCGCGATCAGCATCAGCCCCACACGGTTCCAATACCAAAGCGAGTCACCCGGGTTTGAAGGCGCGTCCTGGTAGGCACCGTAGTCAAAATGACCGCCCGTCTGGCTAATCGGAGGGCCAGAAGGCACGATTCGTGGGCCGGGAATTTCGCCCGCATCGATCATCTTCTTTGTCGCGAAGGGATTGCCGCCGACGTCTCGCACCGTCGTGAATCCGCGCATCAGCGTGTCTTCCGATCCCATGGCACCCCGGATTGCGATCTCGAGTATATCTCCGGAAATCACGGTGGTTTGAGCCGCGCAACAATATGAAGTGTGCCAGTGGACGTCGATGAGCCCCGGTATCATCGTGCGCCCGCCACCATCGATGACTGTCCCGCCCGCTACAGCGAGAGGTTCCGTGGTAACCGCAGTAATCAAGTTGTTGGTTACGACGACATTCGCACCTTCCAGTAGTTGTTCGCTTTCGCCGTCAAACACGTTCACGTTGGTGAACAGGATGGATGATCCATCCTGAGACATTGCCGGTGACCAGGCCAAGGCTAACGACAGCACGGTTATTGGAATACGGAAGAGAGCCGGCATTTACGAAATCCTTCTGAAGTCTGAACGGTCTGAAGATGCTCTTTCACGCTATACCTGTATATAACTCTGATCAACTTCACGTTCCGACCGTCGGAAATCCCAAGAGCCGCTCTGACAACGTTAAAAGGCGTCGGCGCGGCCTAGTTGACGAACGTCAGCTTCGTCCATCTGGCGGACCTTTGACTCGACCTGGATGAATTTCTCAAAAACTTAACCAGTTTACGTCCGATTAAGAGTTGCGAAATCTGTACTCTGCTGCCTAGGCAGGCATCACCTGTCGGGAACGCGCCGCATCTGTCTCTGAGGATGTGATCTCATGCCAAATCCAAGTGTACAAAACGTACAACGCCCTCTGAAAACCCGGTACATTTTGTACATTTCACGGCTCAATCCCCCGGCTTGACCCGGCGGGGCGGGTGGACCACAACTCGGGCAAAAGCCCCTCAAGGAACGGATGGCAACCATGGATTATGATCCCGACAACATCTTCGCCAAAATTCTGCGCGGCGAGATACCTTCGTCAAAAGTTTACGAAGACGCCGACACACTGGCCTTTATGGACATCATGCCTCGTGCCGATGGGCATTTGCTGGTGATCCCCAAAACGCCCTGCCGCAATGTGCTGGATGCCACGCCCGACCAACTGGCGGCGGTTATGAACACCGTTCAAAAGATGGCTCGTGCAGTGATGAAAGCCTTCGAGGCGGACGGTGTAACCATTCAGCAATTCAACGAAACCGCAGGCGGGCAGGAGGTTTTCCACCTCCATTTTCACATCCTGCCGCGTCATGACGGCGTGTCGATGCGCCCGTCTGGTAAAATGGGTGATTTCGACCTGATTGCCGAACATGCGGAGAAGATAAAACTCGCTTTGTAGTCAATATTTTACGGTCTGTCTGTGAGGTGATAATCCGGACGATTACCCACACCCGCCCGCGCATATCGCCGCGACCGGAGACAAGATATCCCGAAACCCTTCCTTGGGACCGACCAAGTGACTCAATAGCCGGATAACGCAGAAATCGCCTGCTCCCTTGCAACGCGAATTGGCCATAAGATTAAGCGGGAAGGGGGAAATGAATTGCCGTTCCGATTTGGGGTCGGAACGGCAGACTCGTAACCAAACACTTCTCGGATTTCGAGGGCGAGCCCTTGATCACCGGTTTAACATACCACTCACTCTTGATTGGCAGTTTCATATTACTCGTTAACAACTCCGGTGTATCCCAGAGAATTAAAATTTGCCTAAAGAATACCGTAAAACTGGATCGTTCTTGGTAAATTGCGACGTGTTTCGGAAACAGAGCCTTCCGCCCATCCATATTGTTGTATCGGGGAGCGACAGAATCTGATTCGACGACTGCTGAACCCCAGACAGAATCAGGTTTCCGAAGCGCCAAAAACCTCCTCAAAGGTTGTCTTCAAGGCCGCATCAAGATCATCCATGGTGACCGGAAGACCCAAATCCACCAACGAGGTCACGCCGTATTCGCTGATCCCGCAGGGAACAATGCCCGAAAAATGCTCCAGGTCCGGTTCGACATTGACCGAAATGCCATGAAAACTAACCCATTTTCGCAAACGTAAGCCAATTGCCGCGATCTTGTCCTCTGCCGGTTTGCCGGTCACCGTCAGCGGTTTGTCGTCGCGCCGCACCCAGACACCAACGCGTCCGTCGCGTATTTCGCCGTGTACGTTGAATTCAGCCAGTGCCGATATCACCCAGTTTTCCAGCTGCTTCACAAATTGGCGCACGTCGCGCCCGCGCTTGTTCAGGTCCAACATGACATAGGCCACACGCTGACCGGGCCCGTGATAGGTGTACTCGCCGCCGCGTTTGCTTGCATAAACCGGAAAGCGGTCAGGATCGGTCAGGTCTTCGATCTTTGCCGACGTGCCTGCTGTATAAAGCGGCGGGTGTTCCAGCAACCAGATGCACTCCTCCGCGTCGCCGCGCGCAATCCCGGCGACGCGCGCCTCCATAAAGGCGGTGGCGTCGTCATAACTGGTCAGACCATCGGTGATTTTCCATTCCATGGCGGCCTCATATCCGCCCAAAGCGGGCAGGGGAAGAGGGGTCAGGCCGCTTCGGCCAAACACTGTTGCAGCACCCGAGAATAGGTATCGACCCCTTGTGCGCCCGTCAGCAGGTATTTTCCGCCAAATACCATGGACGGCACACCAGAGATCCCCCGGCTGGTCCAGAACTGCTGTTTCTCTCGCACCAAAGCGATATGCTCCCCGGTCTCAAGCACCTGCCGTGCGGAATCAGGGTTCAGCCCGGCAGAAGTAACAGCCTGCAACAGAACCTCAATGTCGGAAACATCCTGTTGCCGGGTGAAATACGCGTCGAAAAGCGCAAGTTTCAATTGATGTTGCAGGCCCTGACCTTCGGCCCAATCCAGCAACTGATGCGCCTTGAATGTATTCACGATCCGGCTGTCTTCATCAAAGTTGAAGGTGAACCCCAGTTCCGCCCCGATCGCCGTTAGCCTGTCGCGTGCCTGCTGGCTCTGTTCAGGGGTCGAGCCATATTTCTCAGTGATGTGTTCCCGCAGGTTCTGCCCTTCAGGCGGCATGTTCGGGTTCAATTCGAACGGGTGCCAGCGAAGTTGGGCCTGGATGCCCTGCTGTTTCAAAGCCGCATCAAGCTGGCGAAACCCGACTATGCACCACGGGCACACGACGTCTGACACGATATCGATTTGGATGATGGGGCGGGTGTCGGGCGAAGTCATCTGCGGCTCCTGTCAGATCGAAACTGTGTTGTTTACCGGCTTAGATAAGGCTGCCGCGAAGGTTTTTAAACCAGCGTGTTTTTGCCTCTTCACATCGCGCGCGCCAACGTCTATACGCCGCTCTACCAAGTCACTGGCAGTGCGGTCGTGGCGGAATTGGTAGACGCGCAGCGTTGAGGTCGCTGTGGGGTAACTCCCGTGGAAGTTCGAGTCTTCTCGACCGCACCATTTCACATTTTGATGTGAAATCCGCTAGAAACTCAAAGATAACAGATGTTTGCGGAGTTCGATAACCATTTTCGCGGTCATAGGCCAATGGGGCTTTGAAGGCCGCTTTTATGATGGTTTTCTTCACGAGTAGTGATCCGTTTACATAGATGTTCCAAGGGCTTGAGAGGAATTCTCGCAAGAGTTCGATAATTTCACTAAGGCTGCGTGTGGGTTTGGTGGTGTGGGACAGCTTATCGGTCAGCAGCAGCTTGTCTTCTTCCAGCTTGGCGATCTTGGCTTCAAGCGCGGCCATTACCTTGGGATTCGAAGTCTCGATCATGCGCTCAACCAGCACATCTTGCTGCTTGTCCAACTCTTTGTGCTGGCGTTTGATTTCTGCCTTCGTCTGCTTGGCTTGATCCCCGCGCTGATCCCAAGCATCTTTCAACATGGACATCGCGATATCGAGCAAGTTTTTGCTTGGGGTCAGAGACCGCAAGATCGCCTCAAAGCCTGTGTCTATTTTCTCTGCACGAATACCTTTGCGGTACTCAGAACAGCCTTTCGTCTGGCAGTTGTAGTAGGGGTAGCGTCTGCCGGTAGCGCTCCGGGCATGGTACGCGGTCATGGGTTTGTCACAACACGCGCAGTTCACCGCGCCGCGTAGTGGGAAGTTTTCGTTGATGTCAGGACGCTTCGCCGCAACGCTCCTGCCACTACGCCGCTCTTGAATAACCTCATAGGTTTTGAGTGAGATCAAAGCCTCATGATGTCCTTCGCGGCGCGTGATGCCCCACGGCTCATGCTCAACATAGCCCGCATAGATTACGCGGTTCAGCATATCCGTCACCTTCTGCTGACGGATTTTCCCATCCGGCAGGTCTTTGGGAAAGTCAGGTTGGCTTTCTAAGAACCGTCGCACATCCGCCTGTGCCGAGAACCGACCAGAGGCATAGCCTTCCAATGCTTCCTTGATGATGGTCGCGACGGGTTCAACGCGGGTCAGCAATTTGCCATGCGATCCTGTCTTCTTGTACTCGTATCCGATAGGGGCAGCGAAGACGGAATAGCCGTTCATCATTCGCCCTTTCATGCGGTTGGAGGTTTGTTCCGCGTTCTTTTCGCGCTGATGCTGAGCCACAGACGCCAGCATGTGTTCCACGAGCCGCGAGTCGCTGTCCTCACCAAATTCAATGGACGGGCTTTCCAGAATGCCGCCCGCATCGCTGAGCGTTTCGCGCAGGGCAATATGAGCCTGCACGTTGCGGGCAAAGCGGCTGATGTCGTCAATGATGACCACAACGCTGTCCTTGGGGTGCAGACGCAGGAAGGCCAACATGCGATCCATTGCGGGGCGGCGTTCGAATTTGCCGGACATATCGTCCATGAACACCTCAACCACATCATAGTCTTTGTAAGTGGCGTATTCCCGACAACGGTTTTCCTGAGAGGCGAGGCCATCACCTTCGCGGACCTGCTTGGCCCCAGACACTCGCGCATAGATCACAGCCTTTGTTGGTTTTGGTGTTACTCCTGCCATTGGTCCTCCTCTGCGCGGGTCTGCGCCCATTTGTTGTTCAACAAGGATACCAAATCCGCGGAATCCTGATCCAATGCTTCTTCATCTTCTCCACAGATTTGCGGGATGGGGTGCAGGTCGTAACCGAGATCGACAAACATCACGACGATGGACCACAGAGTTTCGATCAGTTCCTGTTGCTGATCCAAAGGCATGTCGCTGTCTTCCAGCATTGCCGCGTAGACTTCCCAATCTACCGAGAGGCTGGGTCGAATAGGCATATCTTTTTTTTATCTGGCGGACAGGTCATGCACGCGCTCCTTTCTCTGAAATGTTTTGGTGATGGGTTCGTTCCACTATGGTCTCGCCATAGACTGAAATGAGAACAAATATAGAACATATAACCACATCATCTTGCCCCACGCAAGAATAATTCTTCAATCATCCTATGCGCTTAGATGTGACCTTACCGTGGCAGGCACACGATGGTCTCAGGTGAAAGGAGGGTGTAAACGGGTGATCGAGAGTGTTGAAACGATTATCCGATGGGGTTTTCCGGCCAGTTCTCACGGCCATGACGCACACGCAAAATTCTCACCATCCGGTTATCGTCAACCAGATAGATGATTACATGCGCATGCACCGGATGGATGCGGACGGGTGGGGTGATTTCATCTCGCAGACGAGCCATCTCTGGATTGTCGGCAATCAGTTCAATCGTTTGGTCTATTTTGTCCTGATAGGCTTCGGCCTGTATGACGCCAAAGTCTTGAACGCCATCAATATAGATTTGGATCAGATCGGCTTCCGCCTTTGCAGAAAGGCGATAGTTCATTCCGATGCAGCAATTCCAGCCTGTTGTCTGGCAATAGCGCGAATTTCCGAAAGGGATTTGTTGCTGTCTTCGCTGGCCATTGCTTCATCGACCAGACGTTGCATAGCTGCGATCTTGGAGGCACGGTCCTGATCATGGCGGATGAGGTCACGCATGTATTCACTGGCGTTGTCGTAGCGCCCGGATTTCATCTGCTGTTCCACCCAATCCCGCATGGGGTCGGGCAGGGAAATATTCATGCTGGCCATATCTGGTCCTCCTACGCATAGTATGTCACAAAATGACAAATATTGCCATAGGAACATAATCCTGATGTCATTTGAACCAAAGAGTAAGGCGCATAAAGCGAAGCTTTACAAAGCCCTAGTCGCGGCAGCGGAACTGGCAAATGAACCGTTTGATCAGTTCCTGCAAACTCCGTTCGATCCGGCTTGGAACCTTGCGGACAACTATCGGCGTAACCTGCAACGGGGGGAATATTCAGCGATACGGGCGAAGGTGCTGTATGACTTCCTGCTCAGTCATCACTTCAATATCGCGCATTTGGAAGCACCGGAGATATTCCCACAAACGCCTGAGATGAGGTGGCGAGAGATATTAGATGAAATGGCGACATCAGATCGGTTTCGATTGGCCTTGGTGTCGACGGCGATGGGGATCATTGAGCGCGAAAGCCACTTGAAATCAGCGGACACTGCTATTCGGCTTGGTGAGCGCTTTTGCTTCGAGCTCGATAGTGAGGCTGATGGGCACGTGGTTGCATTCCAGGGTGTGAGGGGGCAATGGCATAACATCCCGCTCGGCTCAGACGGTGAACCATGCGCTGAAATTCAAGCGGGTCAAAATCGCCTGCCAAAAACGATGGAAGGGAAACTTGATCCGCTGACTGAAAGCCAAGACCAAGGTTTGCATGAATTTGTACTTATTTCCAGCGATACCCCTGATATTCCAGCAAATATTGTTCAACTGAATATCTGGGTGAAAGAACACAACTGCTTAGTCCATAAAACTATGGCCAGATTCAGAGCGTAAAAGTACCAACCCAACGCGATTTACTGGCTGCGGGTTGGGTTCATTGAATTGAGTCAATATCCAAACAAGTTCTTTAGGCATACGAACAATGATGATGAAATAGCCCAAGTCAGCATCGCTACGGTTGCGACAGCCGCGAGCAGCAATACTCTTGCGAGACCCCGAATGATCTTCCAAGTGGGTCGCCAATTGGGGTGTTTTATTTCTGTCTGATCGCTAAATGTACCAAGAGGTGCCGTGAGGAAACGATCCCAAAGACCTCCACGATCCAGTTGAGTTCGTATATTTTTGGGTTCCAGTGCGGAGGAGTGAGAAAACAGCTGACTGTGCACGTTTTTTACACACAAACTATTGAAACCCAAGTAACCCGCAGGGCCTGAATCCGGGATAGCAAATTGTGCAACCCTCACGGGTAGGTCCTTCCCGCCGCTATGGCAAAGCACGGCTTCGACACGACCTGCGGCTATGTGTCTTTCCCAGTCATATTGGGGGGAGATTACTGATCCGACGCAAATCACTCTGCCGAACTTCTGATCCGAAAACTCCTGGGACAACAATAACTTTGAAAATAAGAGGCTACCGAAACTGTGGACGATCACATCGGGTGGTTCCGTTCGCGCTGACTTCTTTGAGTTCTCAATAGCAGATAAAATTTCTGCACCCAGCTTTCTGACCAGCTTTTCATGACGGAAACGAAAAAAAATCCCCAACCGTTCAAATCCATACTTGTAGATTAGAACTGGTGCGGCATACGCAAGTTTGTTTGAAATGCGCCAACTTAGTTCTTCTTGCCAAGGCCCCCTAGTGTTGAAGCCGTGAATGACTATCATCCAGCGAATGTCTCTACTTATTGGTGAACGAGTACTGTAGTGCCGCTGCTCAAGTGGTTCACCAGCATCTGCAAAGCTCTGGTCGCATACATTACATTTTTCTGCTTCAAGTTCTTCGCCTGTCAGCGGTCTCGATACTCCAGCTTTTTCACACGGTTCCGATGAGCAGTACTGGGCATCAGTGGAAAAGATTATTCCTTCTTCTAGAAGCTCCTCGAGAAGTGTAATCACTTCTTCAGTGCTGACTTTGTATGAGGCATCTTTTCTTATCAGGTCAGGGTCTAGTACTGATGATGTGTTGGTTTCCAATCTTGATTGAATAACCTCAACCAACTGTTCATCGTGACGACCAATGTATCTGGCAGGGTCAATTGTCATCTTGACGAATTCACTTCGTGTACAATCAAACCAACGTCTTCTCGTGTGCACTGAGCCCAAATTCTAATGCGGGAGTCCGTTCCTGAGCCCTCAACCTTTACTTGCCGAGAAAGGCCAGGCAGATTTTCTGAGTTGAAATGAAAAATTCCATCCGATGACGAAAACTGGTTTGCATCAATGCCGTTTTGAGCTTGCCGAATTGCCTCGATATCGTGAATCCCAGTTTGTGGAGCGGTTGCAACCAAATTGACATGACCTCCGTCCACGTTCATCTTGACTGAGTTAACCTTCAGCTCTGGTTTTTGATTGAGCTTGCTGAATGAGCTGCTTAGAGAAATTTTTTGCAACGGAGTGTCGGTCACAGAGAAGGTGTCCAGGTCTGACCAAATTTGTGCAAGAATCTCATCGTGGACCCCACTTTCATTAGGGTGCGTGATGAATACTGCGCAGAACGGGCTCTCAAACTCCCAAACGAAACGAGCAATTTTTCTTTCCGATTTCTCTCTATAGGCTCGAAATTCATACTCATCGCCATTGATGTCTTGTCTATAGTCTTTTGCCTTCGAACGTACCCAACTGTCTCTTCCTTCTCTCCACCCCAAGGACAGTTCTGTATCGCTCAGGGTTGCAGTTTTGAGGGTCAACTCATCTGGGAACTCGTAGTTCTCATGATCTTGTAAAATTGCGGAATGTGGTGACGCGTGCATGGCACCTGCAAGGTCCGCTTTTTCAATCTTAGGGAGTTCGAACAAATAAACATGCTGATTTCCCCAGCCTTCGATGTCGTGAAGCCACTTGTCGATCTTGGTTTGATCGATCAGACCTTCGTCAATCCCTTGACGAAGGTTAACAAGGAATTCCTCCTTGTTTTTCCCGATCCTCACACCGTTGTTGCGAAGAAGCTCCTTGATAAACTTGTTCCCTTGGGAAAGTACGATTTTTTCTGCAATTTCTTTTAGTTGAGCTGTATTCATATCCGCCGCGTACTACTCTATTATTATTCTCTTGGACGTGTCGCGGTTTGCTGCCGCTCCTTTGATAGCATTTATTGCAGCAAAGGAGACGAACTATGGGACTGAAACGGACGGACGAATTT